>NZ_JCBANG010000024.1:0-71725 GCF_059760905.1 Achromobacter sp. 1011811831 | reverse complement strand
CGCCTTCGATGGCGCGCGGGCCGCGTTGTGAGCCGCCGGCTGCCGCCGGGCCTCAGGGCACGATGGACAGGCCCACGCGGAACTGCGAGTCCTCGCGCCGGTTGTAGCCCAGCAGCGTCTCGCCATAGCCGTTGAAATACTGCAGGTGCAGGTAGCCGTTCATGTTCAGCCAGGTGCGCTGCAGCGGCCAGGCGAAATCCAGCTGAGTCGTGCGGCGCTGCTGGTCGCCCTGCCGGTACAGGGCCGTGACCACGGCGCCGTTGTCCTGGGCCCAGCGCAGCTGCCAGTCGACGCGGCCGGCGTAGTCGGCGTAATCCGGGTTCTCGCTGGCCACGCCGAAATAGGCCTTGATCCTGGGCGCGAAGGTCAGCGTGCTGCCGCCGTCGAGGCGGTAGTGGAAGCGCGGTTCGACGTAGCCGTCGTTGACCGAGCGCGAATCGGGACCGTCCTTGCCGTTCGAGTTGTGCTCCGCCCCGACGTTCACGCCCAGGCGCCAGTTCTGGCTTTCCGAGGACCAGAGATTGTCGGACAGCCAGAACACGCTGGGATTGAAGGTGGTGTCGATGAAGGGCATCGAGTCGCTCTGCAGGTCCCAGAGCGAGGTCTGCGTGTATCCCAGATAGAAGTTCTCGTACCAGTTCGCGGGCCGGTTGGCGGCCGGGCTGAAGAGGCGGTACTTGGCGCTGATCTGGAAGCGCGCGGTGGTCTTGCCGCGCGTGCCGATGTCGAAATACACCGGCTTGTATTCGGAGATCGCGCTGCGAAAGCGCGAGAAGGCGTCCGCCTGGCCGGGCGCGGCGGACGCGTCGGGCGACGGGCCGCCCTGCACCGAGGCGCCGGCGGCGGCGACTTCGGGCGCGGGCACCGGCTGGCCGCTGCGCGCATCCACCACCGGACCCTGTGCCGGCGTGCTGGCCAGCGTGCCGCTGTCGCGGCCGGTGGCGTCCAGCGCCATCATGGCGGGCTGGCCCTCGATGGAAACGGCCTGCAGCCCGCGCGCGCTGGCGGGCACCTCGGCCGACCAGGCCAGGCGCGCGAAGTTGTTGACGGGCACGCTGTAGCGCGCCTGCTCGCCCTGCAGGCGCGCCAGGCTGCGCACGATCTGGCCGTCCTGGCCGCGCCATTGCAGCACCAGCTCGGGCGGGGCCTCCCAGGTGGCGCGGGCATTGCCTTCGTTGAAGTAGACCGCCTCGATGGTGACGGTGTCGCCGGGGGCGGCCGAGGGGCGGTCCAGCCGGTACGACACGCCGGCCGCGGCGGTGCCGGCCATGCCCAGCGCCAGGGCGGCGGACAGGACGTGCAGGGCGGGGAGGGCGTGTTTCGAGTGGTGGATGCGCATGGAGGCGGACGAGGTCAGAAGGACGAAGCAATGTAGCATCGCCCTCCGCAACCGTCTGTAAGCCCGCCTGTGCTTATGTAGGCATTGAAACAGCGCCGGGCCGGCCGGCGCGCCGTCCCTATTCGCCGAACTTGATGCCCTGGGCCAGCGGCAGCTGGCGCGAGTAGTTGATGGTGTTGGTGGCGCGGCGCATGTAGTTGCGCCACGCGTCCGAGCCCGATTCGCGGCCGCCGCCGGTTTCCTTCTCGCCGCCGAACGCGCCGCCGATCTCGGCGCCCGAGGTGCCGATGTTGACGTTGGCGATGCCGCAGTCCGAGCCCGAGGCCGACAGGAAGGTCTCGGCCTCGCGCAGGTCGTTGGTGAAGATGGCCGACGACAGGCCTTGCGGCACGGCATTGTTCAGCGCCAGCGCCTGGGCGAAGTCGGTGTAGCGGATCACATAGAGGATGGGCGCGAAGGTCTCGTGGCAGACCACGTCGGTCTGGCCCGGCATCTCGGCGATGGCGGGGCGCACGTACCAGGCGTCGGGATACTGTTCGGCCAGCGCGCGCTCGCCGCCGGTGACCTTGCCGCCCTGCTCGACCGCGGCCTTGAGCGCCGACTGCATCGCGTCGTAGGAAGCGCGGTCGATCAGCGGACCGACCAGCGTGCCGGCGTCCAGCGGATTGCCGATGGGGGCGCTGGCGTAGGCCTGGTGCAGGCGGCGCAGCAGCTCGTCGGCCACGCTGTCGTGCACGATCAGGCGGCGCGTGCTGGTGCAGCGCTGGCCGGCCGTGCCGATGGCGCCGAAGACGATGCCGCGCGCGGCCATGTCCAGGTCGGCGCTGGGACCGACGATGATGGCGTTGTTGCCGCCCAGCTCCAGCAGCACGCGGCCGAAGCGCTGCGCCACGCGCGGGCCGACCTGGCGGCCCATGCGGGTCGAGCCGGTGGCCGACACCAGGGCCACGGCATGCGAATCGACCAGCGCCTCGCCGATCTCGCGGCCGCCGATCAGCACCTCGGAAAGTCCGGCCGGCGCATCGCCGAAGCGCTGCGCGGCCTGCGCGAACAGCGCCTGGCAGGCCAGCGCGGTCAAGGGCGTCTTTTCCGACGGCTTCCACACCACGGCATTGCCGCAGACCAGCGCCAGCGCGGCGTTCCAGGACCACACGGCCACCGGGAAGTTGAAGGCGCTGATCACGCCCACCACGCCCAGCGGATGCCAGGTCTCCATCATGCGGTGGCCGGGGCGCTCGGAGGCGATGGTCAGGCCGTACAGCTGGCGCGACAGGCCCACGGCGAAGTCGCAGATGTCGATCATTTCCTGCACTTCGCCTTCGCCCTCGGCCAGGATCTTGCCTGCCTCCAGGCTCACCAGCCGGCCCAGTTCGCGCTTGTGGCCGCGCAGGGTTTCGCCGAACAGGCGCAGCAGCTCGCCACGGCGCGGCGCCGGCACGTCGCGCCAGGCCAGGCTGGCCTGGCGGGCGCGGGTGATGGCGGCATGCGCCTGGGCCACGCTGTGTTCGCGCACCCGCGCCAGCTCGGCGCCGTCGACGGGACTGCGCGCGGCCAGCGTGCCGCCGGTAAGCGCGGCCGGGTCGAGTCCGAGTGCGCGCAGGATGTCAGATGAAGTGTCCATGCCGGTTCCTTGGGTTGCGGTGCGGGGCAGGGTTATGCCTAAGTGGCGATTTCGGAAAAAAATTTACTATACGAAACCTAAGCTGTAAATGCGAAACCCCCCGGATGCCGGCGTGCGTGCGCCGGCATCCCGAGTCACCCGATCGGGAGCATTGATGGCCGTTGAACCCCTGCTGCGAGTCCAGGCAGTCACCAAGTCCTACCGGCGCGACGGGCAGCCCGCCCACCTGGCGCTGGCCGGCATCGACTGCGAGCTGCGCCGGGGCGAGGTCATGGTGGTGGTCGGCCCGTCCGGCTCGGGCAAGAGCACGCTGCTGCGCACGCTCAACGGCCTGGAGACCATCGACAGCGGCGCCATCACGGTGGACGGCGTGTCCCTGACCGATCCCGCCACCGACATCAACCGCTGGCGCACCGACGTGGGCATGGTGTTCCAGCACTTCAATCTGTTCCAGCATCGCAACGCGCTCGACAACGTGGCGCTGCCGCAGCGCGTGGTGCGCGGCCGCGACCGCGCCCAGGCCGAGCGCTACGCCCGCGAGCTGCTGGGCCGCGTCGGCATGGCCGACTACGGCGCCCGCTATCCCAGCCAGCTGTCCGGCGGCCAGCAGCAGCGCGTGGCGATCGCGCGCGCGCTGGCCATGGATCCCAAGCTCATGCTGTTCGACGAGGCCACCTCGGCGCTTGATCCCGAAACCGTGGGCGGCATCCTGGAACTGATGCGCGCGCTGGCGCGCGACGGCATGACCATGGCGGTGGTGACCCATGAAATGGGCTTCGCCCGCGACGTGGCCGACCGCGCCCTGTTCATGGACGCCGGCCGCGTGATCGAGGCCGGCACGCCGGCCGAGGTGTTCGGCAGTCCCCGGGAGGCCCGCACGCGGGCGTTCCTGGAGAAGATCCTGTAGCGGCGGCGCAAGGCCGATACAGTCGCCGCCCGCGGGCGGCATGCGCGCCGGCCCGGCTGAACCGGGCGCCGCCGGCGCGCGGATGGCAGGCCCGGAATGACGTCAGACCACACATTCAAGGGGTAGAGCATGTTCAAGATCAAGCAATGGCTGGGCACGGCCTGCGTGGCCTGGGCGGCGGCGTCGGCGGCGCTGCCGGCGCAGGCCGACGAGCTGGGCGACATCATCAAGCGCGGCGAGCTGCGGGTGGCGGTGCAGACCTCCGGACCGCTGATGAGCTTCATGGACAAGAACGGCAAGCGCACCGGCCTGGCGGTAGAGGTCGCCCAGCGCATGGCCGACGACCTGGGCGTGAAGCTGGTGCTGCAGGACTACGAGTGGAAGGGCCTGATCCCCGCGTTGCTGTCGGGCAAGGCCGACATGGTGGCGGCTGACATGACGCCCACGCCGCAGCGCGCGGCCCAGGTGCTGTTTTCGGCGCCGATGTTCTACGCCGAGACGGTGGCCGTGGTGCCGAAGGATTCGCCCTACAAGAGCTACGCCGAACTGGACAAGGCCGGCGTCACGGTGGGCGCGCTGGGCGCCAGCACCTACGCGGAAGTGGGCAAGAAGATGCTGCCCAAGGCCACGCTCAAGGAGTTCTCCGGCGGCAGCGCGCCGGTCGGCCAGGCGCTGTCCAGCGGGCGGCTGGACGCCGGCATCATGTCCATGTCGACCGCCAACCAGTTCCTGATGGACTTCGGCAACCTGCGCGTGCTGGACGGCATCATGGTGCGCGAGCCGCTGGCCTTCGCGGTGGCGCCCAACGCCTTCCGCCTGAAATTCTGGCTGGACAACTGGCAGACGCTCAAGACCGCCGACAACACGCTGCCCGAGCAGGTGAAGTACTGGTACTCCACCGACTGGAAGAAAGAGCACTGAGAGAAAGAGCACTGAGGCGGTCCGCCGGGGGCAGCGCGCATGGATTGGTTGATCGACTACTACAACTGGCGCATCGTCAGCCAGTACGCGGGCCAGTTCGCGTCTGGCCTGGCCAACACGCTGATCGCGGCCGGCGCCAGCCTGGTGCTGTCCGTGCTGGCCGGCATCCCGCTGGCGCTGGCGCGCATGTCGCCGCGCGCGCCGTGCTGGCGGCCGGTGGCCAGCTACGTGCAGTTCGTGCGCGCCACGCCGCTGCTGGTGCAGATCTACCTGGTCTATTACGCGGTGCCCATGCTGATCCCGGGCGCCAAGGGCTGGAGCGAGATGGCGCTGGGCATCATGGCGATGACGCTGCACCACGCCGCCTACATGAGCGAGATCATCCGCGTCGGCATCGAGTCGGTGCCGCGCGGCCAGGTCGAGGGCGCCAAGGCCTGCGGCATGAACTACGGCCAGCGCCTGCGCTACGTGGTGCTGCCGCAGGCCTTCGCCAACACGCTGCCGCCGCTGCTGGGCCAGACGGCGGTGCTGATCAAGGACACCTCGCTGCTGTCGCTGATCACCGTGTTCGAGCTGGTGGCCGCCGGCGTGCAGATGAACAGCGAGCGCATCGTGCCCAACGAGAGCTTCCTGACCATCGCCGCGGGCTATCTGCTGATCTACGGCGTCATGCTGCTGCTGTCGCGCGGCGTCAGCTTGTGGCTGGCCGGCCCGGCCTGGAACGCGAGGTGAGCATGCTGGAATCCTACCTGTCGACCGCCGGCGTGGTGCTGCCCTTCCTGCTCAAGGGCTTCTGGGAAACGCTGAAGATCTCGTTCTTCGCCATCATCGCCGGCTCGCTGCTGGGCTTCGTCATCGGCGTGGTCCGCAGCTACCGCATCCGCGGCCTGCATCAGCTGCTGGGGCTGTACATCCACGTGCTGCGCGGCACGCCGTTCCTGGTGCAGCTCTACATCTTCTATTTCGTGCTGCCCAGCTCCGGCATCGCGTGGCTGCACTGGGACTCGGCCACGGCGGCCTTCGTGTCGCTGTCGGTCTACACGTCCTGCTACGTGGCCGAGATCATCCGGGGCGCCATCGAGGCCGTGCCGCGCGGCCAGACCGAAGGCGCCATGACGCTGGGCCTGAAACCCTTGCAGATCCTGCGACTGGTGATCCTGCCGCAGGCGCTGCGGCTGATCGTGCAGCCCATGAGCGGGGTGTACGTCATGCTGATCAAGAGCACGGCCATCCTGTCCGTGGTGGGCATCACCGAGCTGACGCGCCAGGGCGAGGTCTTCATCATCACCTTCCCGGCCAAGTCGCTGTTCATCTACGCCATGATCGCGGCCATCTATTTCCTGTACTGCTATCCGCTGCTGCGCCTGGCCAACTGGCTGGAAAAGCGGCTGGCCGGCGGCCTGCAAGGCGCCAGCCTCAACTAGAACGGACGCCGCCCAGCACCATGCCCACCGAGTACGTCGACACCTACTACAAACGCACGCTGTCCGACCCGCAGACCCGCTATCCGGCTTTGGCCGGCCCGGAAAGCACCGAGGTCTGCGTGGTGGGCGGCGGCCTGGCCGGCCTGTCGGCGGCGCTGGAACTGGCCCGGCGCGGCCGGCAGGTCGTGCTGCTGGAAGGCAGCCGCATCGCCTGGGGCGCCTCGGGCCGCAACGGCGGCTCGGTCTCGCCCGCGTTCTCGGCCGGGGCCGACGCCATCCGCCGCCATGTGGACGAGGAACACTACCGCGCGCTCTACCGGCTGTCGATGGAGGGCGTGGAGATCATCCGCGCCAACATCCGCGACCTGAACATCCGCGATGCCCACAAGGTCGACGGCCGCCTGCGCGTGGTGCGCTACGACGCCGGCGACGCGCTGCAGCGCTGGTGCGAGGAACAGCAGCGGGTCTTCGAGCGCGACGTGCGCGTGCTGTCGCGCGCCCAGCTGCGCGAGCGGCTGGTGACAGAGGCCTATTTCCAGGGCGTGGACGATCCCACGTCCTTCCATTTCCATCCGCTCAACTACGCGCGCGCCCTGGCGCGGGAGTGCGCGCGGCTGGGCGTGCGCATCCACGAGGACTCGCCGGCGCAGCAGTTGGCGCTGGACGGCGCGGTCAAGCAGGTCGCCACCGCCGGCGGCCGGGTCGAGGCGCGCACCGTGGTGCTGGCCACGGGCGGCTACACCGGCGCGCTGCAACCCGCGCTGCGCCGGGCCATGCTGCCCATCGCCACCTACATCATGCTGACCGAGCCGCTGGGCGAACGCGTGCGCGAAGCCATCCGCAGCGACGCCGCCATCGGCGACGACCGCCGCGCCGGCAACTACTACCGGGTGCTCGATGGCGGGCGCATCGGCTGGGGCAGTAGAATCACCACCCGGATCGACGACCCGCCGGATCTGGCCGAGGCGTTGCGCCGCGAGCTGCTGTCGGTCTATCCGCAGCTGCGGGGCCTGCGCGTGGAAACCGCCTGGTCGGGGCGCATGGCCTACGCGCGGCACCTGATGCCGCAGATCGGCCTGCTGGCGCCGGACGTCTGGTACTGCACGGCTTTCGGCGGGCACGGCATGAACACCGCCTCCATCGGCGGCCGGGTGGTGGCCGAGGGCATTACCGGCGACAGCCACCGCTACCAGCTGTTCCAGCCCTTCGGGCTGGCCTGGAACGGCGGCGCGCTGGGCCGGGCGGCGGTCCAGCTCACATATTGGTCTTATCAAGCGCGCGACTGGTGGCGGGAGCGCCGGTCGCGCTGACAGGGTGTACAGATGCAAGGCAACAAACAGAGCGTGTTGGCACAACGGCTGCGAGCCCTGCGCCAGGCGCGGGACTGGACGCTGAAGCAGGCGGCGGCGGCCACCGGCGTGTCCGCGTCCGCTCTGTCCAAGATCGAGAACGGCCTGCTGTCGCCCACCTATGACAACCTGATCAAGATCGCCGCCGGCCTGGAGCTGGACGTGGCCGAGCTGTTCACCCCGTCCGACGCGCACATGGGCACCGGCCGCCGCAGCCTGGGCCGCCAGGGGGAAGGGCGCCAGTACGAAACCCCGTACTACGACCACCGCCTGCTGTGCACGGCGCTGTCGCACAAGCGCATGATGCCGTTTCACACCCGGGTCAAGGCGCGCTCGTTCGAGGAATTCCAGGACTGGAGCCGCCACCATGGCGAGGAATTCGTCTACGTGCTGAGCGGCGAGGTCGAGCTGTACACCGAGTTTTACGAGCCGGCCCGGCTGCGCGCCGGCGAAAGCTTCTACATCGACAGCCGCATGGGACACCGGGTCATCAGCGTCAGCAAGGAAGACGCGCTGGTGCTGTGGGTGTCCACGCACACGGACCTGGGCGAGGAATAGCAGGGCCTGCCCGTCTTTTTCCCTTGCTTGGCACAACAAGGTAAAATGCGCCCGCCCGGCACCTTTCCGGGCATCAAACCCATCGCGCGGCGGCAGCTTGGCCGCAACGTGACCGCAACCTGGTCGCATAGGGCGCGGATCTTCCCGGCGCGTGGTCGGGAGGGGCGGATTTCAGGGCGACGTTAGCTCAGTTGGATAGAGCAATTGCCTTCTAAGCAATAGGTCAGAGGTTCGAATCCTCTACGTCGCGCATTTCCCTGCTTCTTCCTTTCTCTCCCCTGCAATCTCGGTCCTTGCGCAAGCCCCGGCAGACCATGGGCCTGCGCGACGCGGGCGTTGGCGCCACGCAATGCAGGCACGTCCATTGCGCATCGCCGGTCTGACGCCGGCGTCAAGCGCGCTTTCCGGCCTCTCCATCAGACGGTTCCACAAGGGCAAGACATGCGGCTTTCAGGCGTATGCCAAGAAGACCCTGGGCGGGGGCATCCTGGTTGCCCCAGTGGGTCATCACGATGGCGCCTTCGGTCAGGCAGGAGATCAATGTGGCGGTGGTGTGGGCTTCGGTTTGCGTCAGCTTCGGGTTGATTCTGCGCAGGATCAGGATCAATGCCTGGATGTACTCGGTGTAGATCCGCTTGAGAGAGTCCGCGACGACGGGGCGGTGGCGGCCCATTGCCCACACTTCCAGGTACAGGTTCCGCACGTTGACGTTACGGACAAACGTCCAGGCGTCATCGAGGAAGACTCTCAGGTCATCGGTCGGGGACTCGTACTGGCCTTGCGCCAGTTGTCTGGAATAGCGCATGAACTCCTCGGTCGAGGAGTCGATCGTTGCAAGAATGAGCGACTCCAGATCGCCGAAATGATGCTGCACGGTGCTGAGCCGCACGCCGGCGGCGGCAGCCACTTTGCGCAGCGAAAACTCTGCGTAGCCTTGCGCCAGCACCTCTTTCGACGCTTTCAGGATGGCCGCGCGCTTGCGCTCGGACTGCTCGGCTCGCACGCCCTGCGCGCTTGTCCTGGCGGCGGCGGACGACGTATTTTCGCTTTGGTGTTTGGTCATGGCACGGATGGAAGTCTGTCGGATCCCTGGTGATTCTGGCGGTATGCAATCAGTGAATCCGGTGGACCGTCCCGGGTTTCGCAAAGAGCGAGGATGGCGTCATGAGGCAGTCAACCAAGTTCTCGGCCGAGGCGAGTGAGCCCTCGGCTGGGGCAGGCGCCGCGAGGGGAGTACGCATCGTGGCGGGCGGCCATCGAATCCATCGCGCCCCAGACCGAGGGAGCCCAGGCCCGATGCGCTCCAGTTGCTTCCCAGCGACCGCGATCCCTTCGTGGATGAAAGGGGCTTGCGGGGTCGACATGACGGGCGACTGACGCGCGCCTGGAATGAGGAAGCGCTGACGATGCCGGAAATTCGTATCGTAACAGGCGCATTTCTTCGCCGGGCCGCCCGCCGTGCCAGTCGCAAGGGACGAACACATCGGCCTGGAGCGGTCATTGCGTCACGCCCATGAGCGATCACGCCGGCCATCGGCGTGGCGATCTCGCGTTTTTCGTTGCGGGAACAGTTGGCTCAGCCCTGCTGTGCCATGTAGACGTCCTGGATTATTAAAGGTCAATTGACCAATTAAATAATGGGCGATTTCTTATGGCGATGCCGGGCATTTTTTCCAGGGAATGATCGAGGAATATGTTTAAAACAGCTGAATAAACACGAAATTTCATCTCCGAAGGACGGGTTTTCCCGACCTTGACGGTATGGCTTGGCATATTTCATGATGCATTCAGTTGGTCGGTTGACCAACAAAATAAGTCAACGCTATCCGACACAATGGAGATGCTTCATGACCCGGCCCACCAGCGCTTTGCGCACCGTCACGACCTCGACGCCCATTGCGGAGATCCTCCAGATCCTCAAGCAAGACGGCGGCGTCATCATCAAGAACTTCCTCACCAAGGCACAGATCGACAGCTTCAACGCCGAAATCCAGGGGCCGATGGACGCCCTCGCGCCGGGATCGACGCACGAAATCGAGTTGATTGCCGAATTCCACGGCGCAAACACCAAGCGCCTGACAAATCTGGTCACGTACAGCAAGACCTTCCGCGAGGAAATCCTCGACTGTGATCTGGTGCATGACTTACTCGACGCGATCTTCCTTGAGGAATCCGGTTCGTACTGGATGACCACCGCGCAGGTGATCGAAATCGGCCCCGGCAACAAGGCGCAGATGCTGCACCGCGACCTGGAGAACTGGTATCCGTTCATCGGCATGGGACCCAAGGGACCCGAGGCCGCCATGAATTTCATGATCGCCTTCACCGACTACACCGAAGAGAACGGCGCCACCCGGATCATCCCCGGCAGCAACCGCTGGGAGGATTTCGAGGATCGCGGCACGCCGGAGCAGACCATCGCCGCCAGGATGAAGGCTGGAGATGTGCTCCTGTACAGCGGCAAGACCGCTCATGGCGGCGGCGCCAACCTGACCACCGACCAGTACCGCCGAGGCGTGGCCTTCGCCTTCAACCCCGGCTTTCTCACTGGCGAAGAGGCCTACCCCTTCCTGGTCAGCATGGACATCGTTCGACAGCTTTCGCCGCGCGTCCAGCGCCTGCTCGGATTCCGCTCGCAGTACCCCATCGGTTCGCCCGGCCTCTGGCAGGTCAATTACAGCGAACTGGGCGACTACCTCAAGCTCTGATTTCCAATTGCAGGCAACCTGGAGAGAACCGTGATCAAGCAACCTCAGGCCGCGCTCGTGAACGGCCAGCATCTTGACTTTATCGTTGTGGGCGCCGGCATTTCGGGTCTTGGCGCCACATACAACACGCACAAGCGATTTCCCGATCACTCATTCGCCGTGCTCGAAGCGATGGACGGCTTCGGGGGCACCTGGTGGACGCATCGCTACCCCGGCGCGCGTTCGGACAGCGATTGCTACACCTACGGCTACAGCTTCAAGCCTTGGGAAACCGGACGCGCCATCGGCACGGCCGACGAGATCCGCGCCTACCTGGGGGAGCTGATCGAGGAAAATGATCTGGCGCGACATATCCATTACGGGCACAAGATCACGGCCGCCCGGTGGTCGTCCCGGGACAAGCGCTGGACGCTGGAGGTCACGCGCACGCATTCGGGCGAGACGCTGACGCTGACGACGGGTTTTCTCTGGATGTGCTCGGGCTACTACGATCACGCCAAGGGCTATACGCCCGAGTGGCCTGGCATGCGTGATTTCAAGGGGCAGTGGGTGCATCCGCAGCACTGGCCGCAAGAACTCGACTGCACGGGCAAGCGCGTGGTCGTCATCGGCTCGGGCGCCACGGCCGCCACCTTGATCCCGTCCTTGGCGGACGCCGTGGCGCACGTGACCATGCTGCAGCGTTCGCCCACGTTTTTCGCGGCGGATTCTCCCATCCATCCGCTGGAGACCCAGCTGCGCGAACTGGGTGTGCGCCCCGACTGGGTGCACGAGATCATGCGGCGCGCCTTCGTCGCCAAGGTGGACGGCGAAGTTCGCATGTCCTTCGAACATCCCGAGGAAATGCGCGCGTGGATCGTCGAGCAGGCGCGCGGGCTCCTGCCCGAGGGCTTCGACGTGGAGAAGCACTTCAACCCGAGCTATCGCCCATGGCAGCAACGCATCGCGCTGGTTCCCGACGGCGACCTGTTCGCCGCCATCCGCTCCGGCAAGGCGTCAGTGGTCACCGACGGCATCGAGCGCTTCGACGCCACGGGCATCCAGTTGGTCAGCGGCGCGCGTCTTGACGCCGACATCATCGTCACTGCGACGGGTTTCAACATGCGGGTATTCGGCGGCGTGCCATTTTTCGTTGATGGCGAATCGGTGGACTTCGCCAAGCGCGTCAGCTATCGCGGCATGATGATCGAAGGCGTTCCCAACATGGCCTACGTCATGGGCTACTTCCGCTCAAGCTGGACGCTGCGCGCGGATCTGGTCACCGATCTGGCGTGCCGCATCGTCGAGCATATGGCGCAAGCGGGTCACGACATGGTGGTTCCCACCGTGCCTGTCGCGGACGCAGACATGCCGCGCCTGCCCTGGATCGATCCGGAGAACGTCAACTCGGGCTACATCATGCGGGCGCTGCACCTGCTGCCTCGCCAGGGCGATCGTCATCCCTGGAAGCAAGGCCTGGAGTACGAAGAGGAGCGGGTTTCGTTCCCCGCGGCACGGCCCGACGAAGCGGCCCTGGCGTACCGCTGAGCACCCGGCGCGCTGGCGACCCCCTCATCCCTGAACAAAGGAAGTCATTCCATGTCCCTCGATCCCCATATTGCCGGCGCCATGCAGCTGCTGGCTGAGGCCGGCGCGAAGCCGCTGCACGAAGGCACGCCGGAGGAAGGCCGGGCCTTCTATCTGGCAACGACGGCCGGCGCGCTGACGCCCGAGCAGGTCGTACCCGTAGCCCGCGTGCGGGACACGACCGTCGGCGGCGCCGCCGGGCCATTGAAGGCCCGCGTGTACTGGCCCGAAGGCGACGGGCCGTTTCCGACCGTGGCCTACTTCCACGGCGGTGGATTCGTCATTGGCGACCTGGAAACGCACGACAACATCTGCCGGGAGATCTGTCGCGGCGCGATGGCCGTGGTGGTGGCGGTGGACTACCGGCTGGCGCCCGAGCATGCATTTCCCGCCGGCGTTGAAGATGCCGTCGCGGCCACGAAGTGGATCGTGGCGCATGCGCACGAGCTGGGCGGGAACCACAATGTCGGCGTCGCCGGCGACAGCGCGGGCGGCAATTTCTCGGCGGTCGTCGCGCAGCGGTTGCGCGATGAAGGTATCGCGCTGACCGCGCAGTTCCTCATCTATCCCGCCGTGGATCATGTGACGGCGCAATACCCCAGCGTCGTGGAGAACGGCGAGGGATACCTGCTCGATGTGGCGACCATCAACTGGTTCTACCGCCATTACGCGGGCGCCTATCTGGACCTGACGGATCCGCGCCTGGCGCCGCTGCGGGCCAAGGATCTGAGCCGGCTGGCGCCGGCGCTGGTGATGACGGCGCAATTCGATCCGTTGCGCGACTCGGGCGCTGCCTACGCCTCGGCCATGAACGCGGCCGGCAGCCCGGCGGAGCATATGCCAGGTCCGGGAATGATCCATGGCTTCTTCGAAATGGGACCGTGGTCGCCCGGCGCGCAACAACTGATGCGGCACGGCATCAAGCGATTCGGCGCCATGCTGCACGAATGAGTCCGGGCCGGCACGCCGCTGCCGGCTCGGGACAAATGAGCTCGACTCTCACCGAGGCCCCTTCATCATGAATGCGATTTTCCTTTTGCTGGCCGATGTCCTGCTGATTCTTGCCGGGGTCATCTATGGCGTGAAGTTCCTCAGGAAGCGCAATTATCTGTGCGGGATCGAATGGTTCATCATGGCTCTTTCGGGCTCTCATTTCCTGTTGTGGGCGCTCTTCGGGTGGGAGTCTGGCTACAGCGTCGCGCATTTCTTCGATGCATTCTCGCGGTCCTTCGGCTTTCCGGTGGTTGCGGTCGCCGGCATGATGGCGGTGACCCACAACTACCAGCCGTCGCGCTTCGCGGATGTCCTTTATTTCCTGCTCGGCTTCGCGGGCGCCGCCGTGCTGGTGGCGGCCGACCATGCGCCGGCGTTGGCGCTCTACAAGCCGCCGTTCTACCTGCTGATGGGCCTGGTCTTCCTGGTCTATCTGGCGTACTTCGCCCGGCGGCTGTGGAAGGCGGGCGAGACGCTGCATGCGATGGGAACGGCTGTCGTGGCGCTGAGCGGCCTGGCCATCGCGGTCTTGTACGACTATGTCCCGCTGCCCGGCGATGACGCGGACCGCACGCTGTTCTACACCGCGGCCTTGTTCACCTGGGCGTTCATGATGGCCGAGCTGTACTACGGCTACAGCGCGCTGGAACGCGCCACGCAGCCGCGGTTCGGCGTCTATTCGAGCGAGCCGATCGCCAATACCCGTGTGCGCCGTCACGCCTGACGGCGCGCGACGTCCTCATCGTCCCTCAACCCTTTGGAGTGCAAGCATGGCTCAATGGCCAGACCTGGCTTCCCGTTCCCGGGACCTGTATGAACGCGGCTTGAAAGTGCTGCCCGGCGGTATCACGCGCACATTGCCATGGCAGGAGCCTTTCCCGGTCTACGCCTCGCATGGGCAAGGGGCTTACGTGGTCGATGTGGACGGCACGCGCCGCCTTGACCTGTTGAACAACTTCGCCTCGCTGATCCACGGCCACGCGCATCCGGGCGTCGTGCAGGCCGTTCGGCGCCAGGTCGGCAATGGAACCGCCTTTACGCTTCCCACGGAGCAGGAGGTCGCGCTGGCGGAAACGATATGCGCAAGGGCCGAGAGCTTCGAACAGGTGCGATTCTGCAACTCGGGCTCGGAAGCCGTCATGAGCGCGATCAAAGCCGCCCGCGCGATCACGGGCCGATCCAAGATCGTCAAGGCGGAAGGCGTTTACCACGGCGCTTATGACTACGCCGAGGTCAGCCTGGATTCTTCCCCGTCGAACTGGGGCGAGGATCCGAACTCGATCGGCTACTCGAAAGGGGTGCCCAAAGGGGTGACGAACGACGTGGTGGTCATTCCATTCAACGACGTTGAAGCCGCCGAGCGGATCATCCGGGCGAATGCCGCGGACATCGCAGCCGTCCTGCTCGACGCGGTGCCCAGCTATCTGGGGTTCGTGCAGGCGACCCAGCGCTTCACCAACATGATTGAACGCGTGACGCGCGAGATTGGGGCGCTTTTCATCCTGGATGAAGTCATCTCGTTCAGGTGTCACACGGGCGGCGTCCAAACGCTGCTGGGCATCCAGCCGGATCTGACTACCTTGGGCAAGATCATCGGCGGCGGCTTTCCCGTCGGCGCGGTGGCGGGGAGGCGTGAGTTCATGCAGATTTATGACCATCGCCAAGGCAAGCCCGGCTTGCCGTGGAGCGGCACCTTCACGGCAAATCCGGTCACGATGACCGCGGGCAAGGTCACGCTGGATCTGCTTGACGACGCCGCGATTGATCGCATGAAACAGCTCAATTCCCGGCTGATGGCGGCGCTGAACCAGGCGTTCGCGCGGTCCGGCTTTCCAGGACAGGTCACCGGCTTCGGGTCCAGCTTCATGGTGTTCGGCCATGGCCGCAAAGTGACCGACTACCGCTCGGGCTATTCCACCCCCGAGGAAACCAGGCGCGTTGTCGCGCTTCAGCGCGCCTTGACCTTGGCGGGCTTCCATATCGCCCGCACCGGCAAGGCATTCCTGTCGACCCCGATGACCGACGAGGACATCGATAGCTTCATCGACGCCGTCAACCGCATCGTCGATGCGCGGCTGGAGCCGATGAGCGCGGGTCTGGTGTCATGACTTTCCCCCATAACCTGCGAGCGAGGGCAGCACTGTGACGGACTACATCATTGTCGGCGGCGGGTCCGCGGGTTGCGTCCTGGCGAATCGACTATCCGCGAATCCGGCCGTCGACGTCACGCTGATCGAAGCCGGCGGCTGGGACCGCAGCCCCTTCATCGGCATGCCGGCCGGCTATTTCCAATTGATGAAAACCGGGCAGATCGACTGGGGCTACCACACCGAGCCCCAGGAGCATCTTGCCGGCAGACGGCTGTTCTGGCCACGGGCGAAGGTCCTGGGCGGATGCAGCTGCGTCAACGGCATGATCTACATCCGAGGCAGCGCCACGGACTACGATCATTGGGCGGCGTTGGGAAACGGCGGTTGGTCCTTCCGGGATTGCCTGCCCTATTTTCTTCGCGCCGAGAACTGGAACGGACCGCGCAGTCCGATCCATGGGCACGATGGACCGTTGCATACGAGCCGCTACGGTGTTCATCACCCCTTGTCGAAGGCGTTCGTCGAGGCTGGCGTACAGGCCGGATACCCGTACCGGGATGACTTCAATGGCGGTGAGCAGGAGGGATTCGGTCCCTGCGACAGCACGATCAAGGCCGTCGAAGACAAGGGAATCCGCGCGAGCACGGCTTTCGCTTACCTGCATCCGGTGAAGGAGCGGAAGAACCTCAAGATCATCACCAAGGCCTTGGCCACGCGCGTCATCGTCGAGCGCGGCCGCGCGGTCGGCGTCGAGTTCCTTCGCCGTGGCCGCAAGGAAGTGCTCCGCGCGCATCAGGAGGTGCTGCTGTCGGGCGGCGCGATCAACTCGCCGCAGCTGCTTCAGTTGTCCGGCATTGGCGATCCGGCGCATCTGCGCTCGCTGGGCATCGAGGTCACGGCGGCGCTGCCGGGCGTGGGCCAGAACCTGCACGATCACCTGTCCGTGGGCGTGCAATGCCGTTCGACGCAGCCGAACTCGCTCCTGACCTACATCCGTCCCGTTCGCGCCGCCGCTGCCCTGGCGCGCTATATGTGGGACAAGGGAGGCCCGGGCGCGTATCACGGCGTGGAAGCGTTGGCCTTCGTCAAGAGCCAGCCCGATCTGATCGCCCCGGACATCCAGTACCACTTCGAGATGATCATGTACCGCGAAAACGGTCGGGTCGTCATTCCCGAGCACGGCTTCACGCCGCTGTTCAATATTTCGCGTCCCAAGAGTCGGGGCTGGTTGAAGATCCAGTCGGCGGATCCCACTCAGCACCCGCGCATTCAGCCAAACTATTTCTCGGATCCGGATGACATCCGTGTGTATCGCGAGGGGATTCGCATAGGTCGGGAAGTCCTGGCGCAAAAGGCGTTCGACCCCTATCGAGGCGTGGAGTATGCCCCCGGCCCGCAGGCCACGACCGATGCCCAGATCGACCAGTATCTGAGGGAGAACGTCGAATCCGTCTACCACCCGGTGGGGACTTGCAAGATGGGCAGCGACGAGATGGCCGTCGTGGACGACCGGCTGCGTGTGTGGGGCGTGAGCGGCCTGCGCGTCATCGACGCCTCCATCATGCCGACCATCGTGAGTGGCAATACCAATGCGCCCACGATCATGATCGCCGAGAAGGCGGCGGATTTCATCCTTGCCGCGGGCGTCCGGGGTGCCGAGGCCGTGGACGCGGTGGCCGCCGTTCCGGCCTGATGGCCCATGGCCCGTCCGCAAGCTAATTTCGTAAACAGGAGAGTCGCGTGTTTGACCATGAACTGCTGATCGGTTCCGCCTTTGTCGCGGGCGCGGAAGCCAAAGAGAAGATCCTGAATCCGAAGACCGGGGCGCTGCTGACTGAATTGGCCGAAGCCTCGGTCGAGCAGGTCGACGCGGCGGTCGAAGCGGCGTCGAAGGCCTTCGACGCCTGGGCGCGGACCACGCCCGCCGAGCGCTCGCGCCTGCTGTTGAAGCTGGCCGACGCCATCGAGAGCGCGGGCGAGGACTTCGCGACGCTCGAGGCGCTCAACTGCGGCAAGCCGCGTATCCGCGTGCTGGAGGACGAGATCCCGGCGATCGCCGATTGCTTCCGCTTTTTCGCCGGCGCCGCGAGAACGATGCACGGCGCTGCGTCCGGCGAGTATGTCGCCAACCACACGTCGATGATCCGTCGCGATCCGATCGGCGTCGTCGCGTCCATCGCGCCGTGGAACTACCCCCTGATGATGGCGGCCTGGAAACTGGCCCCCGCGCTTGCCGGCGGCAATACCGTCGTGATCAAGCCATCGGAGCAGACGCCGCTGACCTTGCTGAAACTGGCGAAGATCATCGCGGGCATCTTTCCCGCCGGGGTCGTCAACGTGGTCACGGGGCGCGGCGCGAGCGTGGGCAACGCGCTGATCCATCATCCGAAGGTGGCGATGGTCTCGCTCACCGGCGATATCGGCACGGGCAAGAAGGTGCTGCAGGCCGCGTCCAAGATCGTCAAGCGAACCCATCTTGAGCTGGGCGGCAAGGCGCCGGTCATTGTCTTCGACGACGCCGACCTGGCCAGCGTCGTGGAAGGCGTCAAGGTCTACGGCTACTACAACGCCGGCCAGGACTGCACCGCCGCCTGCCGCATCTATGCCGGCAGGAAGATCTATGACAAGCTTGTTGCCGACCTTTCGGACGCGGTCAAGCGCCTCAAGTTCGACCAGCCCAACGATGACGACAATGACCTGGGGCCGCTGATCTCGGCCAGGCAGCAGTCCCGCGTCGAGTCCTTTGTCCGGAGGGCCGCTGAAAACAGGCACATCGAGATCACGGCGGGCGGTCGCGCGGGAGACGGCGGCGGTTTTTTCTACGAGCCAACCGTGGTGGCCGGGGCGCTGCAAGGCGACGAAATCGTCCAGCACGAAGTCTTTGGCCCCGTCGTTTCGGTGACGCGGTTCGACGACGCCGACGAGGCGGTGCGCTGGGCCAACGACTCCGAATACGGTCTGGCCTCATCGGTTTGGACCCGGGATATTTCGCGTGGCATGGCGACGGCCGCCCGGTTGCAATACGGCTGCACCTGGGTCAACACGCATTTCATGTTGACCAGCGAAATGCCGCACGGCGGCCTGAAGTCCTCGGGCTACGGCAAGGATCTTTCCATGTACGCACTGGAGGACTACACGGTCGCGCGGCACGTCATGGTCAAGATGGGATGAGAGCCGGAACAACCGCCGTCTGAGCGTCGCCCGGGGCGGCGGCGGTTGTCGTCACTGGCCCGCCGCCGCTAGAACATCATCCTGAACCCCACGGTCGCGGTGACCACATGGCTGCCGGAGAAATCGGCATCCGCGTCGACCTGGCCGTAGAGGGCATAGCGTCCTCCCCAGCCGTAATTCGCGCCCAGGCCCACGCTGCCCCAGGTGCGCGCCATCCGGCTGCTCACCGGCACGTCGGCCACGCGCACGCGCGTCCCGTCCAGGAATTCATGCTTGACGTTGACCACGCCATAGACGCTGGCTTGCCGGCTCACGCCGCTCGATTGCCAGTCGCGCTTGTAGTCCAGCGCGATGCCGACGCGGCCCTGCAGGCTGTCGCCCTTGTCGCTTTCGACGCGCGCGCCGAATCGGTCGTTGAAGCTGCCGAAGCGGGTCGACAGGTACGTCAGCTGCGCCTGCGGGATCAAGGCGAGTCCTTGCCTCAAGTCCCAGGCCTTGCCCGCCTCGATGCCCAGCCCGTAGCTGTGCGCCTTCTCGCCATTCCTGAGCTTGCCCGCCGCGCGTGATTTCAGGTCGCTGTCGAACCAGTTCGCCTGGGCCTGGACGTCGACATAGACGCCGTTCGCGCCATACCAGGTCAGCGTGGGCGTCAGGCCATAGACGGTGGTGTCGACGTTGCCGTTGCCGTAGGCCGAGGACACGCGCGTGTCGGCCTTGCCATAGTGAAAAGCCAGGCCGCCCACCAGGCGGGAGCCGTCGCGCTCGCCGTTCAGGATGCGATCCACGCCGAACTGTGCTTTCCAGCTGTCGATGTCCTGGCGCGCGCCGGTCGTGGACGTCGCGGGATCGTATCGGCTCGCCGTTCCTTCCATCCGGCTCCACACGCCGTTGCGGCCGACGTCCACCGGGTCATAGAGGCGATTGCCGACCCGCTGGCGCAGGGTCGGCAGCTTGCTCAGCTGCAGCAGCGTGTTGGCGTAGGCTTCATAGACCGGCACGCCGGGTTGGTAGCGCAAGGGCGGCTGTGCGCCCGGGTTGCCGCCTCCGGGTTGGGGCGTGCCGGGATCGGTCAGGGACGATCTCAGATACCAGCCGCCGTCGGCCGGATCCTGTTGCAGCACATAGCCGTAGGCGCCGGCCACCAGGGCCGGACGCCCGTCGATGACGTAATCGCCGTTGGCCAGGTTGAACTGGCCCGCCGAGACGCCATTGACCTGCACGATCTGTATGCCGCGCTGGGTCGCCGCGCCCGCGCCGCCCGCGTTCTTCACCGTGACTGGCGTCGCGCCGGCGGTCGCGCCCGTGATCACCAGCTTGTCGGTCGGCGAGTTGTCGGCGCCAAGCTGCGTGCGGACTTCCAGGCCGCCGCCCTGGCCGGCATAGTCGCCGGCGATCGTCAGCGTGCCGAAGCCGTTGCGCGGTCCCGGCGCGATGGCGCCCTGGTTGGCCGTCGCGCCGACGCGTCCCGTTCCGGTCAGCCGCGCGCTTGCGAGCACATTCACGGGTCCGCCCAGGATGCCGTCCACCTGCAGCGTGCCCGTGCGGATGGCGGTGTTCCCCGTGAACGCCGCGCTGTTGCCCGACAGCGTCAGCGTGCCGGCGCCCAGCTTGTTGAAGCTGGACGCGCCCGAGAAGGCGGTGCCCATGACCACGTCGTAGGTATTCGTGTCGAACCAGGCGCCATTGGCGCCGATCGCCTGCGTGGCGAAGCCGTTCAGGAAATCATTCTGATCGCGAATGGCGCGCAGGATGCCGCCATTCCAGTTGAAAGCCGTGGCGCCGGCTCCCTTGACGACGGAGCCGGTCTCCAGCGCGCCACGGCCGCTGGCATCGCCGAGCAGGTTCAGCGTGCCGGTGGAGCCGCCGGCGACGGCGATCCAGGTATCGGCGGCGGCGCCCGCGATCCCGCCCTTGTCGATGGTCAGCGTTCCCGTGCCCGCCGAGCCGATCTCGATGCGGTCGCTCGCCCTCAGGGTCGAGGCGTTGGCCGTCGTGCTGGACACGTTGACGGTGCCCACGCCGCCCGCCTGGAGCCCGATATAGATCGACGCGGCGGAAGTCGGCCCGCTCGGTCCCTGGGTGTGGACAGCGGCGCCGTCCTGGACCTGCAGTTCGCCGGTCCCTTCAAAACCGACATAGATGTTGTTCAGCGGATCCCAGACCGATCCGGCGCCCGTCACGGTAACGAGCCCGTTGCCGCCGGGTTGCCAGCCGATGATGCCCTGGCCGCTGTGCACCGCGCCGCCATCGTCTATCCGCAGCGTGCCGCTGCCGCCGGTGCCGATCTGGAACGAGTTGATCGTGGAAAGCTGCCAGACGGATCCACCGCCCGACACGGTAACGGTGCCAACGCTGCCGCTATCGCGGCCGATGATGCCCGCATCGCTGCGCGCCTGGCCGCCGGCCTGCACCTTGAGCGTGCCTTGGCTGCCCGATTCGACCCCGACGGACACCAGACCAGCGCTGGTCCAGGTCGATGCCGCGCCGCCGTTCCGGCCGGACACCGTCAGGGTGCCCACGGCCCCATTGAGATTGCCGATGGTGGCCAGATCGTTGGAGACCGTGGCGCCGGCGTCGATGGTCAAGCTGCCCGTGGTCGTGTCGCCGACGGTCAGGTCGCCGTTGATCGTCCAGTTGGGCGATTGGACCGACCCGGGCACCACTTCTCCGGTACTGGAGACCAATTGGGCGCTGGCGGAATGCGGGAAGCTGGCCGCGCATGAGATGAAAACTGCCTTCAGCAGCCACTTTGCTTGTTGGCGATTGCGCTCGACCACGGCAGCTCCCCCCGAATGGATGCGATGTGCTTTCGGGCTGCTACGGCAGGCGGCGCGCTTTTCTTAATAGGTGATTGCGCAGGGGGGGGGCGCGATTGCGATGGCCGTTCTTCGATTGGGTGTCACGGTTGCAGAGGGATTGAAGGCTGCTTAACCCAAGCCGTTTTCCAAGTTATTGGCGGTACGAGGAAATCCGGCAGGTCATGTCAGGCGGCGGTCATTTCATGTTCTGCGGCCATGGCCAGGAATGCCGACCGCGACATGCGCCGGGTTTGCGCGGCCTCGTCGATGCGATGGACCAGGTTCTCGGGCAAGCTGATATTGAGCCTTACCGCCTTTGTGCTGACCTTCGACAGATCGATATCGACCATCATCCAGTAGCCCCCCTGGAAGTCCTCGTGGCTGACCCATGCTTCGGGGGCGGACGGCGCGGGAATTGTCTCGGCCTCGCCGTGGAAGTGCGCCTCAACGGCTTCCTGGGCTGCGCGCGGCAGGTCTTGCCAGTCGTCGGCTGCGGCAAAGCAGCCGGGGAAGTCGGGGAAGGAAGCCCCGTAGGCGCTACCTTTTTCTTTATGCACGTGGATCGGGTAGAACATGAGGTTCTCCTGTGCCGTCCGCCTATCGCAGGCCGGCTTGCTTGAGGATGGCGCGCTGAGTCGCCATCGGCAAGTCCTTCTTGGGATGCGGCACCGTAACCCTGCCGGGCTTGGTGGGGTGCTTGAACTGATGATGGGAACCCACGGTATGAACCAGGTACCAGCCATCGGCTTTCAGTTGCTTGAGGAGGTCTGCGCTGTTCATCCGTGCAATCATGAATTCTACACAACCATACACAATGGGGTTGTCCGAATCTTTGTCAATCGGACCGCACGCAGGACATGGCAATGCGGAGTCCGACAAAATGGACGTTGCCATTGGGATGGCTTGGGAAGTTGCGGGCGACGATGACCAAGCTACCGCCGCCGACAGTCAGGTTCCCTGGCGTCCGGTCAGCCAAGCCAGTTCGTCGCCAATCAATCTAGCAGGCATGGCACGCAGATCACGCAGCAGTGACAGGGGTAATTGAGTCGGAGATTCAGGCGCTTCAGGGAGAGACGGGCAGCACCTCAGTTCGGTATAACCGTTGAAAAGGGTTCTCGCCGCGCAGCGCAGGCGCCGAGGAAGGGCATTGTGGTACACCGTCAGGTTTCGCTGTATCGCCCCATCCATTCAAGGAGTTGTCGCATGCCCATCGTCACCATCCAGCAATCGCCGCGTTCCGTTGAACTCAAGCGTGAACTGGCAAAGAGGATCACCGAGGCGTTTGAAGAGGTGTATCAACTGCCCGCGGACGCGGTGCAATTGTTCTTCGCCGAAACCACCGACGAGAACTGGGCGAAGGCTGGCGTGCTGGCCTGCGACAAGGCCAAGTAGACATATCGTTGACGCTGGCGGCGGACGCCGCCAGCAGGCGCGCAATGCGCGCTAGCCATTCCGCATTGCCGCGCCGTCGCCTGACGGCCGTCTCGGCAGGGCAATGCGTCGCGGTCGTTGGCCTATCGGCCGCGCAGCCGCTCCAGCTGCTGGCGGTTCAGGCGCGCCGCTTCCTCTTCCGCGTATTCCTTCTCGCCGGCTTCGTACTTCCCGTCATACAGGCAACCGCTGCGATTCCAGCGGCATTCATTGGTGACCGGCGTGGCGCCGTAATGTCGGTCGCCCAGGCCCACCATGGAACACCCGGATGCCAGCGCGGCTAGGCCGAGCACGATGCCGCAACGGCGCAAGGTTTGAATGGTCACTATCTTCGTCCCACAAAAAAGCTGCTACAGGCGTTCTTATAGCAAACCTTTGTGGAGAGCCCGCATCCGGGCCGGCGGGGCGAACGCGGGAGCTCCGTGGACCGCCGGCGCGGCTCCGGGCTGCTGAGTCGGGCATGTGATATCCCCGGGTTGCGGACGTCAAGTCCATGCATTCGCCAGGGTCCGGCTGGGGCGGGGGCACTGCGCCTGCATGGTTCGGACCCATGCAAGGTTCGATATGTATGGATTCAATCTGAGTTTGTTACCCTACTAATTGATTGGAATCATCCATACATTGCGACATTTCGGTGCAGAAAGACCCATGCAAGACGACGATTTATATGCAATCTGGCCCTTGCGGCTGGCGCGCGGCAGCGGTCCCCGCTACCGGCAGATCGCGGACCTGATTGAACGGGCCGTCGCGGAAAACCGGCTCCAGCCGGGCGACCGCCTGCCGCCGCAGCGCGGATTGGCGCAGCGCCTGGGCATCGATCTGACCACGGTCACGCGCGGCTACAACGAAGCCGGCCTGCGCGGCCTGCTGGATCCGCGCGGCGCGGCCGGCACCTTCATTTCGCGCCGCGCCGAGCCGGCCGCGCTGGTGCTGGACCTGGGCATGAACCTGCCGCCGCCGCCGCTGGGCTGCGACATGCAGGAGCTGCTGCGGCGGGGAATGGCGCGCGTCATGGAGCGCCAGGACGTGCATGTGTTGATGACCTATCAGCTGGCCGGCGGCAGCGCCGCCGAGCGCGCGGCCGGCGCGCAGTGGCTGTCGCAGGCGGCCGAGCCGGTCGATGCCGGGCATGTGCTGGTGACGCCGGGGGCGCAGGCGGCGCTGGCCGCCGTGATCCTGGCCTGCAGCCAGGCCGGCGACGCCATCGTCTCCGAGCCGCTGGTCTACCCCGGACTGCTGGCCGCCGCCGAACAGCTGGGCCGCCGCATCGTCGTGGCCGAGACCGACGACGAAGGCATGACGCCGACCGGCCTGGAGCGGGCCTGCCGCGAAAGCGGCAGCCGTCTCGTCTACCTGAATCCCACGCTGCAGAATCCCACCACGCGCACGCTGACGGAATCGCGGCGGTGCGACCTGCTGCGCTCGGCCGCAGCTTGCGGCGCGCAGGTGATCGAGGACGATCCCTATCGCCTGTTCCTGGACGCCGCGCCGCCCACCATGGCCAGCCTGGCGCCCGCCTCGGTCTTCCATATCTCGACGCTGGCCAAGTGCCTGACGCCGGGGCTGCGCACCGCCTATGTGCTGGCGCCGGACCTGGATAGCCGCGCGCACGTGCTGGCGTCGATGCGTTCCTTCGCGCTGATGGCCACGCCGCTGATGAGCGCGCTGGCCGCGCAATGGATCGCCAGCGGCGCGGCCCAGGACATTCTGGACGGCGTGCGCGCCGAGGCCCGGGCGCGCCAGCTGATGGCGCGGCGCGTGCTGCAGGGCGCGGCCGTCTTGACGCAGGCCGAGCCGGCCGAAGGCATTCACCAATGGCTGGCGCTGCCGGCGCCGTGGACGGCGAACGCGCTGGCGCGCGCGGCGCGCGACGAGGGCCTGAGCGTGGCGTCTTCCGATGCCTTCCGCGCGGGCGTGGACGCGCCCAACGCCATCCGCGTGTCGCTGGGCGCCGAGGCTGATCGCGCGCAGCTGGAACAGGCGCTGGGAACGCTGGCCGGGCTGATGCGCAGCCGGCCGCAGCCGCCGCGCGCTGCGATGGTCTGAGCGGCGCGGCGCCAGCAGTCCGGGCGGCGCCACGCAGCCCGTTCGAGCCGCGCGGCGCCGGCCATCCTGGTCGCGCCGGCCACGCTGGCCGGCGCGCGGGAGTTCGACGCCGCCGGCCTCAGTTCACCTGCAGGTGATACATGGCCCGGCCGCGGATCAGCGTCAGCAGCAGCGGCCGCCCGGCGGTGTCGGCCAGCAGGCCGCGCAGGTCGGCGAGCTTGCTGACCGGACGCCGGTTCAGGCCGATGATGATGTCGCCGCGCTGCACCCGCGCCGCGACCGCGCCCCGGTCCGGATAGGCGGCGCTGACCACCACGCCGTCATTGCCCTTGAGCCGCTGCTCGCGCGCCATCTCGGCGAACTCCACGCCGTTGAGCCGCGCGTCCAGCGAGCCGCCATGAAAGCGTTCGTTCTTCTCGGGCTCGATGCGCAGCGTCGCCTCCACCCGCTGGCCGCCGCGCAGCAGGCTCAGGCGCACCTGCTTGCCCACCGGCAGCAGGCCCTCGGCGTTGCGCAGCTGGGCGCTGGTGGAAACCGGCTTGCCGTCCACCGCCACGATCTGGTCGCGCGCCTGCACGCCGGCCTGCTGCGCCGGCGAACCGTCGGCCACGCGCGCCACCGCCACGCCGCTGGAGCCCGGCGCCAGGCCCAGCAGCCGGGCGTTGCGCGGGGTGATGTCCAGCGTGTCCAGGCCCAGGCCGCCGCGTTGCACCTGGCCGTGCTGCAGCAGCTGGCGCATGACCTCGGCGGCCAGGTTGGACGGAATCGCGAAGCCAATGCCCACGTTGCCGCCCGAGGGCGTGTAGATCATGGTGTTGATGCCGACCAGCTCGCCGTTCAGGTTGACCAGCGCGCCGCCCGAGTTGCCGGGATTGATTGAGGCGTCGGTCTGGATGAAGTTCTGGTAGCCGGCCGCGCGCAGGTTCGAGCGGTCCAGCGCCGAGACGATGCCCGACGAGGCGGATTGCCCCAGGCCGAAGGGATCGCCGATGGCCACCACGAAATCGCCCACGCGCAGGTCGCTGGAATCCGACAGCGCCAGGGCCTGCAGGTTTTCAGCGGGAATGCGCAGCACGGCCAGGTCGGTATCGGGGTCGCTGCCCACGACCTTGGCGCTGAAGCTGCGGCCATCCTGCAGCGAGACGCGGATGGCCGAGGCGCCGCGCACCACATGGTGATTGGTCAGGATGTTGCCCTGCGTGGCGTCCACGATCACGCCCGAGCCCACATTCTGGCGTCCGCCGCCGGCCATGCGCGCCTGCGGGTCGGGCTCGTCCTGCGCGGAAATATTCACCACGGCGGGGGTGACCCGTTCCAGCATCGGCGCCAGCGAGGGCAGTTGCTGGCCGTCGACGGCCATGGGCAGCGCGGCGAGGGCGGGCGCGGGCAGGGCGAGGGCGGCGCCCAGCGTCAAGGCGGCGTGGATGCCGGCGCGTGCGAATCGCGCAGGCCTGTTGCGGGCAGGGGATCCGGCGTGGACGGACCCGTGGCGGGCGGCCTGGGGGGCCGTGGAGGGAAGGGTGGCGGCGGAGGCCGTCCTGGGCATATCGGATCCTTGGACTGTGGGCGCGGCAGTATGGGCCGGCGGGACTTCACGGGTATGACGCCGCGGGCGCGCACGCCTGCGCGGTGGATGACGTTTTCGCGTCAGGTGTCGGCGCCTTGGGCGCAAGAGCGTCATCAAGCCGCCGCAAATTATCGCTACATTTGCGCGATTTCTCAGCCGGGTCCGCCCGGCGCGCTTCAGTCGGGATCGAGCATGAATGCAGCCAGGCCATTGCCGCGCGGCGGCGCCAGGGCGCCGGGCGCATGTCGCGCGCCCTTGTGGCGTCGCGGCGCGATGCTGGCCGCCTTGCTGGCGCTGCCCGGCGCGGCCGCCGCCCAGGCCGGCGCGCCGCTGGAGTCCCAGGCCAGCGGCCTGTTCATCAACGCGGCCGGCCAGGTCCTGACCGCCGCGCACGCGGTGACGGGCTGCGCGTCCCTCTATGCGCTGAAGGACGGGCAGGTGCGCCGGGCCACCGTGGTGGCGCGCGACGACGCGCGCGACCTGGCCTTGCTGGATACCGGTTTCAAGCCCTATCTGAGCGCGACCTTCGCGGCCACGCCCGAGAGCAGCGGCGGCCGGCCCGTGTTCACCGAGGCCTATGGCGAATTGCAGCGCATGCCTGCGCGCGCCAGCACCGTGTTCAACGGCATGACGGCGCCGCACGGCGGCGGTTCCGCGGCCGAGCTGCTGCTGTTCTCGCCCGTCAAGCCGGGCGCCAGCGGCAGTCCGGTGCTGGGCGGGGCAGGGCTGGTGCTGGGCATGGTGGTAGAGCGCGTGGCGGTGGACGGCCGGCTGTCGGGCACGGTGGCATTGAGCCGGCGCGGCGGTTCCGCGCCCGGGGCGGGCGCCACGCGGGTCAAGGCGGTGCCGGTGGACAGCATCACCGGTTTCCTGCGCGAGCAGGGCGCGGTCCATGCGGTCAGCGACCGGCCCCAGCTGGGCGCCATGCAGGCGCAGGCGCCGCGCGCGGCGACGCTGTCGGCCGGCATTATTTGCGGATGAGGGGCGAGCGATGCGAGCCGCCCCGTCCGCCGTTTGAACGGGAATAGGAAGATCGACATGAAGCAGACGGTTTCGGGCGGCGCGTCCGCCAGTTCGCAGTCCGCCAGGCCCGGGCGTTTCGCCCGCCTGCGCCGCGCCGTGGCCACGTTCATGGGGCTGGCGCTGTCCGGCGCGACCGCCGTGGCCGCCCAGCCGGCCGCTGTGCCGCAGCACTGGGTCAGCTATGCGCAGCTGCTGGGCAACCAGTTCCAGGCCTGGCTGGGCGACGACGCCAATCCGGCGGTCGTGCGCGTGCACGAACTGATGGGCGGGCCGAAGGACGCCGGCGACGCGGTGGCCGCCGCCGCGCAGCCGGTGGTGGCCAAGGTCTGGGTGGATGCCACGGGCCGCGTCGAGCGGGTCGAGTTTCCGACGCTGATCGATACCCGCGTGCGCGACGCGCTGACCGAGGTGCTGGCCAACCGCTCGCTGGCCGAGGCGCCGCCGGCCGACATGCGCCAGCCGCTGGTGCTGCAACTGAAGCTGGAACCGGCGGCGGGCGGCGTCTAGCCGGCTTGCCCGCTACGGGCAAACCTGGACTGCGGGACCGGGCGGCCGCCGATACACTGGCGGCCCACTCTCCGTTACCAGGAACCTCCATGACCGCCATCGTGCGCCTGCGACTGCCCGAGGACGACGCCGTGTTCGGCGGCAATCGCGTCTTCGACGCCTTTGAATACGCGCCGGCCGTGGTGGCCCGGGGCATGGCCTATATCTCCGGCCAGATCGGATTGCGGCCCGACGGCACGGTGCCGGACACGGTGCGTGAGCAGATCGAATGGGCCTTCAGGCGCGCCGAGGCCATCCTGCGGCGCCTGGGCCTGGATTTCTCCGATGTGGTCGAGATGGTGTCCTATCACGTGGACGTCGGCGCCCAGCTGTCCGATTTCCGCGAGGTGAAGTCGCGCTACATGCGCGCGGATTTCCCGGCCTGGACCATCCTGGGCGTGGCCGAGCTGGCGCGGCCGGCGCTGGCGGTGGAAATCAGGCTGGTCGCCGCCACGCGCGGTTGAGCGCAGCCTCGCCGCCGGCGTCGGCGGACCGATGATGTCGCGCCGCCACAGTGGCCGCTGGGTGTACAGGATCCCGCGCGGTCCGCGCCGGCACAGATATAGCCGGGAGTAATATGGTCCGTCCGCGTTTGGCGGACGCGATTGCCGTCCGCCGGCCTCCCGCCCGAATCGTCCGTGGCGCCTTGCGCGCCCGCCCTGAAACGCAAGCGCCAGACCGCGCCCACGGCATATAAGAAAAAACCGCCGAGGAGATGATCAAGTGGACAAGCAAGGGCCGGGGAGCTGGTATTTCGGCTGGAACATCGTGGGCGCGGCCACCGTGCTGACCCTGCTCACCGTGGGATTGCGCATGGGCATCGGGCCCTTCTTCCTGCCCATGACCCAGACGCTGGGATTCTCGCGCAGCGAACTGTCGGGCATCGTGGCGGTGGGCATGCTGTGCTACGGCCTGGCCATGCCGGTGGCCGGCTACCTGGCCGGCACGCGCGGCACGCGCTTCGTGCTGCTGACCGGCGCGGCCATCGTGGTCGCGTCCTGTGTCTGGACCGTCAATGCGCGCGGCCCGATCGAGTTCCTGCTGGCTTTCGGCGTGGCGCTGTCGGTGGGGCTGGGCTTCACCAGCCCGGTGGCGCTGACGCCGGTCATCAGCCGCTGGTTCACGCGCCAGCGCGGCATGGCGCTGTTCTTCCTGTCCACCGGCTCCATGGCCGGCATCGCGCTGATGACACCCTTGCTCACCTACGCGATCGCCGCCGTCGGCTGGCGCGAGACCATGCTGGGTTTCGCCGCGCTGTTCGCGCTGGTGACCGTGCCCTCGGCGCTGTTCGTGATGCGCGACCAGGCGCCCGCGCATACCGACCTGCTGCCGCACCAGATCGTCGACCGGCCCGCCGGCGCGCAGGCGCGTCCGGCGGCACGCGCGCCATCCACCGTCAAGGCGAGCGACGCGCTGGCTTCGGTGCCGTTCTGGCAGATCGCGCTGGGGCTGTTCGCCTGCGGCTTCAGCATGAACCTGCTGGGCACGCACGGCATGCCCATGCTGATGGACCACGGCTTCGACGCGTCCACCAGCGCGCTGGGCATCGGCCTGATCGGCCTGGTGGCGATCTTCAGCACACTGGTGCTGGGGCGGCTGTCGGACCAGCTGGAACGGCGCAACATCCTGGCGGTGATCTATTGCGTGCGCGGCCTGGGCTTTTTCGCGCTGGTGATGGTGGGCACGCACTGGGAGCTGTACCTGGCGGCGTCCGTGGGCGGCATCGTCTGGGCCGGCAGCATCGCGCTGTCCTCGGCCATCCTGGCGGACGTGTACGGGGTGCGGCTGGTGGGGTTGCTGTACGGTCTGGCCTACCTGGGGCACCAGGTGGGCGGCATGATCAGCTCATGGCTGGGCGGCTGGGCCTTCGAGCGCTATGGCACGCACTGGGTCGCCTTTGGCGCGGCGGGCGTGTTGCTGCTGCTGGCGGCGGGAATCGCGCTGCGGCTGCCGCAGCGCGGCGCGCCGCTGGCGCCGGCCGCGGCGGGCGGCTGAGCGTTCCCGCCCTCCCGTCAGCGCGCGGCGCCTTCCTGCAGCAGCGACACCAGCTCGGGCACGTAGCGCTCGCCGCCGCCCTGCTTGACGGCCTGCGCGTAGGTGTCCAGCACGGCCTGGCCGATGTCGCGCGCCGCGCCGGTTTCCTGCGCCATGGTGTTGTAGTAGGACAGGTCCTTTTCCGCGTTCGACATGAAGAACTTCAGCGACGAGGGATCCTGTTCCAGCAGATAGGGCTTGAGGCGTTCCAGCGCCACGCCGCCGCCGCCGCCCTTGCCCAGCACGTCCGCGAACACGGCCGGGTCGATGTCGGCGCGCAGCGCGCAGGCGGCGGCCTCGGACAGCAGCGCGATCACGCCCAGCGACACGTAGTTGTGCAGCAGCTTCATGCGATGGCCGGCGCCGATCGGGCCGGCGTGGCTGATGTTCTCGGCGAAGCAGGCCAGCAGCGGCCTGCATTCGGCGAACAGCGCGGCGTCGCCGCCGACCAGCAGGTTCAGCCGGCCTTCGGCGGCTTCCTTGGGCGTGCGGGTCATGGGCGCGTCGAGGAAGCGTCCGCCCTTGTCGGTCACCGCTTGCGCGACCTTCTGGGTGGACGAGGGGATCGCGGTGGAGCAGTCGATGACGACGGCGCCGGGGCGCAGGCCCTCGAGCACGCCGCCCGGCGACAGCAGCACGACCTCGACCTGCGGGCTGCCCGTGACGCACAGGATGATCACGTCGGAACGCGCCGCCAGCGTGGCGCCGTCGGCGCAGCTGGTCGCGCCAGCGGCCTTCAATGCGTCCAGGGGCTGGTTCCCCGGATGTTCAAGCACCGTCAGTTCGTGGCCATGCTTGACCAGATTGCTCGCGATGCCATGGCCCATGAGGCCGATTCCAACCATGCCGACTTTCGCCATCTTCCACTGCTCCTGCCATTTATAGGGTGTTTGTTGTGGCGTAGATCTTACTCCCAGCGTCAGGGCGTGCGCGCGCCGCGCGTCCGGCCTGCGGCCGGCGTCTGACGGCGCGGAGCCCGCGAGGGATGTTCCGGAGACATGGGACCGCTTGCGCGGGCTGCTTCAGAGATACGGCGTGGCCAGCCAGATCACCTTGTTGCGCAGGCGCTTGGCGAAGGGCGCCTGCTGCAGGTCTTCCAGCGTCACGCGGCGCGCCTGTCCGATGATGCCGTCGATGCGCGCGCCCAGGCCGTGCGACACGCCGGGATCGTAGATTTCGGTGTCCAGCTCGAAGTTCAGCCGTAGGCTGCGCGGGTCCAGGTTGGACGAGCCGGCATAGGTCCAGGCGTCGTCCACCGTCATCAGCTTGGAGTGGTCGAAGGCGCCATGCGAGCGCCACACGCGGCAGCCGGTGCGCACCACCTGGTCCAGCTGGGCGGTCATGGCGTAGTCCACCAGCCGCAGGTTGTTCTTGCCGGGAATCACGATGTCCACCACCACGCCGCGCCGCGCCGCCGTGGCCAGCGCGCCGATCAGGGTCTGGTCCGGCAGGAAGTAGGGCGACTGGATGCGCACGTGGCGCTGGGCCACCGCCAGCGCGCCCAGCAGCATGTTGTGCGTGCTGCCCAGCGCACGGTCGGGGCCCGAGGGCACGCAGCGCACCGGAATCGAACCGGCGGGCGCGGCGTCAGGATCGAACCAGGGGCGCTGCGGCAGCGATTCGTGCGTGGTGAAGTTCCAGTCATGCGCGAACACCGACATCAGCTGCGTGACGATGGGGCCTTCCAGACGGAAATGCGTGTCGGCATTGGTATCCGCGCCCGACAGCGCGGTGACGAAGGCGGCGCGCACATTCATGCCGCCGGTGAAGCCCACGCGCCCGTCCACCACCAGTATCTTGCGGTGGCTGCGCAGGTTGGCGTAGGGCATGCGCAGCACGCCCAGCGGATTGGTCATGAAGCGCGCCACCGGCACGCCGCCGCGCGCCAGCATGCGCACGATGGGCGGACGCGAGTAGCGCGAGCCGATGGCGTCGATCAGCACGCGCACCTGCACGCCGCGCCCGTGCGCCTCGATCAGCGCCTGCGCCATCTCGCGGCCGATGGGGTCGTTGTCGAAGATATAGCTTTGCATCGCCACCGCGTGGCTGGCGTCGCGGATCGCCCGCAGCATGGCCGGGTAGGCCTCGTCGCCGCCGGCCAGGGGCAGGACCGCGTTGCCGCCGAGCAGCCGGAAACGGCTCACCTGATCGCCCAGCACCTTGAGCGAGGCGAATTGCGGTCCGGAGATCGGCGCAACGTCGACGGGCGCGGTCTCGACCTGCGCCGCGTCCTCCAGCATGGCCTCGTCGCGCTGTTGCGACAGCAGCGTCTTGCGGATGCGGTTGATGCCGGCCACGACATAGATCAGCGCGCCGAACAGCGGCGACAGCAGCGTCAGGCCCACCCAGCCGATGGCCGAGCGCACGTCCTGCTTGGTCATGGCCGCATGCACGGCGGCGCCGGCGCCGGCCGCCAGGCTGACGACGAACACGATGTGCGGCCAGTATTCGAGCAGGATGGCGTGCAGGTCCATGGGCGGTCAGCGAGTCTCCGAGGTGGGCCGGCCCCATATGGGCCAACCCGAAAATGGGCCAGCCGCAAGGATAGCAAGATGTCGGATTGCGGCGATTCGAGGAGAGGGCTTACGCGCGCGGAAAAAACTGTGCTAGAATTTCGCTTCTTTGCTGCCGGGTGATGAAAATCATCGGGGCGGTGGAAGAAAAGAAGCAGGAAAAAAGCAGTACCAGTGGTGGCTGTAGCTCAGTTGGTAGAGTCCCGGATTGTGATTCCGGTTGTCGTGGGTTCGAGTCCCATCAGCCACCCCACAGAATTTCAGTGAAAAAGGCGCTTAGATCATGTCTAAGCGCCTTTTTTCATTCCGCGATACAAAAATTCCAACGAAAAACGCGACTTTCCAAGCGCGTCCTGACTACTGGACCCGCACCGGCAAGCTGCAATCGGAAAAGAAGACCTCGCATTTCTTGCCGGTCGTTTTCTCACAGGCGTCGATGGCGAACTTGGACGCGATTTCCAGCGTCCGTCCACGGGCCGAGACGGCATGGTTGCTGCCCCAGGCGAGTGCGCCGCATTGATTGGAATAGGTGATGTCGACGCGGCAATTCTTGCCGCCCTTGCGTTGGCACACGGCCGTGGCGGCCTGGATGGCGGCTTCTTCGGTGGGCTGGCTGCCGCCGATGCCGGTCATGCCGGAAGCGGCATCCATGACGATCGCGCCCCAGCGTTCCTCCCAGCGGACCTGGGGGGCGGCCCCTGCGCCAGACCCTCTGTACAGACCGGGAACCGGCCGGCATTCAACGCCGTTCTGCGTGGGCGTGGGCTTGTAGCCGTCCGCGCATCCCTGTTCCGCCGCGGCGGGATTGGCCACGGCAAGCGCAACGGCAACGACGGCGAGCGCGAACGCGAAGGAGCGAATGTCTTTCATGAGGAGTCCGTGTGATGGCCCGACGCCATTGATGTGTGCGGGTATTCTACTCACGGCGGGCCGCGCGTCGCCCGCCTTCACATCATTTCCTCAACCGTCTTGCGATCCAGCCATTCTTGCTCGATCGCTTTTTCGATCGCGGCATATAGAACAGGATCCGTCTCGACGGAGAGTCCGGGATAGGGCGGGGGAAGCCGCTTGGCGTCCGACGGAAACAGATCCGAGCTTGGCAGGACGGTGGGTAGATTTCTCTTGTTCCTGATTCGCGCGATGTAGTGGAACTCGATGGGAATGAGATGAAAGGCGATGGCGGTCCTGAATTCGCCGGCCTCGGCGATCGACGATCCCACCCTGTAATGCAGGGCGCGTTCGAGCAGGGCAGAGAAGGACGCAAGGTCTTCCGTGTACAGGTTTTCCACGATGTCGGCGTATCCATGCCCGTCCCTCTGGAACGCGTGCAAGCTCTGCGTAGGGTCGATATCGACGGACTGGTCCTTGCACCAGAGCTGCGTCATCAGCTTGCCTATGTCGGAATGCTCCAGGTATTTTTCCCTGTCCGGGATGTCGCTCAAGCCGGCAAGATATCGGCCGATGTAATCGGCGCGTTGAGGCGCGCCGGTGACGTCGAACCAGGCGATCAGCAACTGGATATTCGACTCGACGTCCATGTAAGTGTTGGGTCGGCATAGAAAACCCCACCACGCGGCATCCAGGCCCCGGTGCAGGCAATGCCAGCCCAGGGCATGGTCGTTGCAGGCATGAAGCAGATGCCGTCCCATCCACCACAGCATCGCGGCGCGCCGCCCGCCGGCTGTCAGGACCGCCTGAAATCCGGCGGTTTCATTGCCGGATCTCAGGACTTTCTCAAAGTCCTTCCGCTGTTTCGGGGGCAAGCAGCTGTCCGAGGAAAAGGCGGCATCGAAATCCTGCTGCTGCGCCGATATGTACGCTTGCGCCTCACGCTTCATGAGATCGATGCGCTTGTCCAGTTGCCGCGGGTCCATCATGGCTTCGTCAGCCTCCGTCCTCGACCGGATCCACGATCATCAGCACGCCATGGCTGCCCTCCAGCACCGCGTGGGGCACCCCTGCTTGGGCCACGTACATTTCGCCCGTCTTTACTTCTATGGTCTCGCCCGCGACGGACAGCCGCAGCGCTCCGCTGACGACGATCAGCGCCTCGTTGTAGTCATGCGTTTCGTCCGGGTAAGGGCGCTGGTCCATTTTCAGGATCTTGATGTTGCAGTCGCCGGAGCGGGCGAGGATGGCGGATTTCCAGGCGTGGGGAAGCCGGTCGGCGGCATCGGCCAGGTTGAACAGGGCCATGGCGGGTGGGCAGCGGGAATTGAGGGGAGACTACGCTAGCACAAGCATGCCGTGGCGTCATGGCGGGCGGTTCCCGGGCGCAGGAAACCACGCGGGGCCAGACGAGATGAGGTGGGTCGGGTTCACTTTTTGGTGAGAATTGCTGAACATTGGTCCGCTCTGATTTCCTAGCATGCCCTTTCAATGAAAGAAAAATGAAAGGATGAGGAATGACAACCTGCAATGATTGCTCGGATATCGAACCCGACAGGCGCGGCGTGGCGGGCCATCCACACCTGGTCAGCCTGGGCGAAGTGCGCAGCATGGAGGCGGCCCGCAAGGGCGCGCGGCAGGAGCTGTTTGTCTGCGCGCGTTGCGACACGGAGTGGGAATACACCCACGACAAGCGTGACGAAACCGCGGGCTGGCGCCGCGCGCAGCCAGCGTCGGAGCACGCGTAGGGGCTGATGCGCGCCCGGCGGGGGCGGCGGGGCTCGGGTATGCTGGCGTGCTTCCCAGGAGTCCGCGATGCCCATGCCCACCCCCGAAGCCATCATGCGCCACTATGATTCCGACCCGGACGAGAATCCCTGGGTCCGTGGCAAGCCCGCGCCGGAAGCCATCGCCATCGTGGCCTACGACCCGGAATGGCCGGCGCGCTATGACGGGCTGGCGGCCGACTTGCGCCGCGCGCTGGGCCCGGTCGCGCTGGACATCCAGCACATAGGCTCCACCTCGGTGCCGGGCCTGCCGGCCAAGCCGGTCATCGACATCGACGTGGCCGTGGCCGACCCCACGCGCGAGGACCTGTACGTGCCGGCCCTGGAGACCCTGGGCTACGAGCTGCGCGTGCGTGAGCCGTCCTGGCACCAGCACCGTTGCCTGCAACTGGCCTCGCCGCGCGTGAACCTGCATGTGTTCGGCCCCGACTGCCCCGAGGCGATCCGCCATCGCATGTTCCGCGACTGGCTGCGCGGCAGCGCCGAGGACCGGCAGCGGTATGCGCAGGCCAAGCAGGGCGCGGCCAGCGATACGCAGGACATGACGCAGTACAACCAGCGCAAGCAGGACGTGGTGCGCGACATTTACGACCGCGTGTTCCGCGCGGCCGGCTTCATCGCCTGAACGCCAGGCCATCCAGACAGGAGCTTTGCATGAGCACGCAATCCGCCGCCGCGTCTTCCTGGACGCCGCCCGCGCCCGAGATCTATGTGCCGCGTCGCATGGCCTGCGTCGGCGTCTGGGAAGAGGCGGGCGCGGCCCTGAAGGCCTACGCCATCCATCGAGACCGCGATGCCGCCGTGCCGATCCTGCCGGCCGAGATCGCGGCGGCGGCCCGCCGCAAGGCGTTCGGCGTGCTGCAAGAGATCGAGCGCGACGCGGGTTTCCATGGCCTGGGCTATTGCATCGCGCATGTGGGCGAGGAGGCGGTGTGGCTGTTGGTCGACTGGTGGCGCGCCGGCGGCATCGTCTGCCAGAAACTGCTGTCCGCGCCGCTGTCCAGTCCAGCGGATTTCAAGACGGTGCAGGCGCCGTTCCTGGCCTGTGTCTGGGAATTTGCCGTGATCGGGCATGAGCGCGATGCCTGGGTGCGCAACATGATGCGGGCCGCGCCGGACGCGCAGGGCTATCTGGCGGACCGGCTGGCCCCGGGCGAATACTGAGTTCCTCTTGTTTTCGGCGATGGGGCAAGCGCGCAGGCGCGCGCCAACCGACGCGCGCCTGCGCGTCGGAAGAAGGAAGAGGGGACCTTGTACGTGGAGCTTGCCGGACGGCGGGGGGCGCCGTGGCGGATGGGATCCAGGACTGCGGATGCCGCGGCCGGCGCGGCTGGCGTGGTGACGTGCGCGGACTATGAGCGTGCGGTGCCTGCGCGCTGGGCGCTTTCCTTGAGACGCGCCTTGGGCGCGGGTTTTCTGGTGTCTGGCGCAACATCGAACTCTTGCTTGTTGCGTTCGCCCCGAGGGGTGTTTTCCGGGTGAGGCTTGGGAAAAGCCCAGGGCTTGGTTTTCTGATCCATTGCATGAACTCCTTGCATAGGCGGAACAGTAGCATTTGCCGGGGCCGCGAGTCAGTACGGGTTGACGTCAATATGCGTCACAACGTGATGTGACCGTTGGAATCGCGTGGTTCGACATGCGTTTGCGCGTCGGGTTCCGTGACCGGAGGCCGGGGCGGGCACGACGTTCCGGGTTAACCCTCTCGGGAATCGGAGCGGTCGAAAACGTGTGGTGGCAGGCATGCCGCAAGCGAGGCGAGCTAGTGCGAAATACCTAGATGCAAACGCGTGGCGCGGGAATACGATGGGGCTGTGCACATAGGGGAGACGTTCTATGGACACCGCTAAGGAATGGTATGCAGCGGTCAAGGAATGGCAGCGCGCGCGCGACGAACTCACCGCCGCGATCGCCGCGATCAAATGGCCCAGCCCCACGATGGGCTGCCTGGAAAGCTATGACCGTGCCTACGCGCATGAAACGGCGGCCCGCGAACGCATGAACCAGGCCTACGAGCGCGTCCGGCGCTAGCCCGGCGCGGCGGTGTTGCTACACTGCCGCGCATGAAAAATTCCAGCAGCGCCTTGCGTATCAGGCCGGCGCGGCGCGAAGACGCGCCCGCGCTCGTGGACCTGTTGATGCGCACCTACGAAACCACCTGGATGCCGCAGATGTCGGCGCAGGCCGATGCGCGCTTTCGCGCCAGCGGCAAGACGGCCGCCTACGTCGCCGAACGCGGGCTGCGGTTCCATGTCTGCGAACTGGACGGAACGGTCGCCGGCATGGTCGATTGGGAAGGCAACTTCATTTGGGCCCTGCACGTGCAGCCCGGCATGCAGCGACGCGGCGTGGGCGCCGCGCTGCTGGCGCTGGCCGAGGCCGGCATGCGCCAGGCGGGCGTGCGCGAGGCGCGCCTGGAAACGGATGACTTCAATGTGAGCAGCCGCGCCTTCTATGCCCGCAATGGCTATCAGGAAATCGACACCTATCCCGACGAGGAATGGGACAGCGGTTTCACGACGGTGCTGTTGAGCAAGCAACTGGCGGACTGAGGCCGGCGTCCGGCGGCCTGGCGCAGGTTCGCCGCCCGGGCTGGCTCCATAAATCCGGAGTTTTCTGGCTCTTTGAATGGAGCCACGGCGGCGCTATCGTCGGGTTTTCCACGCACCGATTCGACCGCCGCCATGTATCTGCCTTCCGCCTTCCGCGAGGATGCCCTCGACGTCCAGCACGATTTCATCCGCGCCCATCCGCTGGGCGTGGTCATGACGGCGGGGCCGGGCGGACTGATGGCCAACCATATTCCCTGTCTGCTGTACCCCGAGGGCGAGCACGGCGTGCTGCGCCTGCATGTGGCCAGGGCGAATCCGCAATTGGCCGAACTGGCCTCGGGCGCCGAATGCCTGGTGGCATTCCACGGCCCGCAGGCCTATGTCACGCCGTCCTGGTACGCCACCAAGGCGGAGACGCACAAGGTCGTGCCGACCTGGAATTTCGTCGCCGTGCATGTGTGGGGCAGGCCGGTGATCCAGGACGATCCCGCATGGCTGCGCGCGCAGCTGGAGGCTTTGACCGAGAGCCAGGAAAAGGCCCGCGTCCTGCCCTGGCGCGTGGCGGACGCGCCGGTCGATTTCATCGCCGCGCAGATGCGCGCCATCGTGGGCGTCGAGATTCCCATCGCGCGCATCGAAGGCAAGTGGAAAGCCAGCCAGAACCGCACCCCGGCCGATCGGCAGGGCGTGGCGCAAGGCCTGGCGGAAGAGGGCGACGCGGTCATGGCGGGATTGGTGGCGCGACGCGGCGGACTGGGCTGAGAGGCCACGCCCGCGCATTGCACTGGCATGGCGTCGGTTATTCCGCGTGCCTGTCACGCGGTCGGTTGCGCGGCGTTGCGCGCGACGCCGCGCGCGCCCCGGCCCCAGGCCAGGCTGCCTATCGCCGCCGCCTGCAGCAGCGCGGCGGCTACCGCGAAGCGCAACGGCTGCTGCCCGGCCTGTTCCAGCTGCGAGCGCAGCAGGCCGAACAGCACCGGCGCGAAGGCATAGGCGGCTTGCGAGAGCGCCGTGATCAGGGGCACGACGCGCAGCGCGTCCTCGCGTGAGAACTCGGTCTGCGCGATGAGCGGCGGCAGCGAGGTGGCGTTGCCGATGCCGGACCCGAACAGCAGCACGCCCAGCCACGCGGCCCAGATCTGGCCCGGCGCCAGCGCCAGCACCAGCGAGCCGCAAAGCTGCACGCCGTAAGCCACGCAGGCCACCACGCGCCGGTCGGCGCCGGCCGGCATCAGCCAGCCCACCAGCGTGCGGCCCGCGATGGCGGCGGCGGTGGCCAGTCCCATCGCGATGCCGGCGGTCTGCGCGCCCAGCAAGGGCGCCAGCGCGGACAGCAGATGGGCGATCAGGCCGATCTGCGCGACAAGCCCCAACGCCATGCCGGCGGCCAGGCTCAGAAAGGCGCGGTCGCGCCGCAGGCTGGGCACGCGTTCGGGCACGCCGGGGGCCGCGCTGGTCGACGCCGCGACGGCTTCGCCATCGGGATGCTGGCCCAGGCTCTGCGGGGTCGCGGTGAATACCCAGCGCGACAGCGCCGCGATCAGCGTCACCATGATCAGTCCGACCCATAGCGCGGCCCGGGGAAAGCCGGCCTGGGCGATCAGGAAGACCCACAAGGGCGAGAACAGCACGCCGCCCAGGCTGGCGCCGTTGTACGCCATGCTCAGCGCGGCCGGACGCCGGCGCGCGAACCACGGCGCGATCAGCGCATTGACGGCCGCCGGACCCAGCGCCACCCAGCCGCTGCCGCTGACCAGCGCCGCGCCGTACAGCTGCCATGGCGCCTGCGCCAGCGACCAGCCGCACACGCCCAGCGCCAGCAGCACGGCGCCGGTCGCGGTGGTCGCCGGCACGCCCACGCGCCGATAGATGCGGGGCAGGTTGGCCACCACCGCCGCGCCGGTGAGAAAGTGCAGCGTCACCGCGCCGGACACCAGCGCGAGGCTCCAGCCGCTGCGTTGCGCGACCGCGTGCAGGAACACCGGCGGGCCATAAAAACCCACGCCCCAGCCGAAGATGGCCAGCGCGAAGGCGGCGTAAACAACGGTCCAGCCAAAGAACTTCCGGGGGCTGCGCATGGCGTTGCGGGTGTCTTGTTTCGATGAGCCGCAGTATGCTTGGGGCTGCGCACTACACTTCGATCAAGGCCGAAACATGGATTCCGACTTCGCCGACAGCCAGCTTTCCTCTGTCGCCGGCGCCATCGCCGATCCGGCGCGCGCGCGCATGCTATGCCTGCTGCTGGACGGCCGCGCCCGCACCGCCACCGAGCTGGCCGCGGCCGCCGAGATCGGCGCGTCCACGGCCAGCAGCCATTTCCAGCGCCTGCGCGACCAGGGGCTGGTCGAACAGGCGGCGCAGGGCAAGCATCGCTACTACCGGCTGGCCAACAGCGAGGTGGCGCGCGCGCTGGAGGCCCTGCTGGTGGTGGCCGGCGCCGAGCGCACGCCGTTCAAGCCCAGCACGCCATCGGCGCTGCGCGAGGCGCGCACCTGCTACGACCACATGGCCGGCACCCTGGCGGTGCGCATGCACGACGCGATGCTGGCGCGTCAGTGGCTGACGGCCGACGGCAAGGACTACGCGCTGACCCCGCTGGGCGAGGCCTCGCTCGCGCAGATCGGCGTGGACGCGGTAGAGGCGCGCCGCCGCCGTCGCCGCTTCGCCTGCCCCTGCCTGGACTGGAGCGAGCGCCGCCCGCACCTGGGCGGCGCGCTGGGCGCGGCCTTGCTGGACGCGCTGACCGAGCGCGGCTGGGTCAGCCGCGACCTTGATTCGCGCGCGCTGCGCCTCACGCGCAAGGGTGAGCGCCAGTTCCCGGCGTTCTTCGGCGATGCCAGCGCGCTGGCCGCCGAGGGCAAGGACTGGGACATCGCGTCTCGTCCGGCCGCAGCCTAGCGTGCTGTCCCGCAGATACGCCCGCACGAAATCCACCCCTAGCCGCCATGGCGTCGTTGCAAATCCTCGTGATACCTACGGGTATCACTGCGGTGTGCGCCTAGCCCTGACGTCTATGGATGAATTTCGTCATGCGCACGTACCTACGGGACAGCACACTAGCGTGCTGTCCAGACTTCGACATTCGGGCCGCGAATGCGGCCCTTTTCACATGGGCGCGGACTGGCCGCGTCCATGATCTTTCCTTTCTCAACCTGCTACAGGAGTTTGCCGTGCCTACGCTGGCGCTGCCCGCAATCCGTCTGGCCTTGGGCCTGGTGACGGAACTGCGCATCGACGTGAATCACACGCCGGACGAAGTGGAGTCCGAACTGGACGCCATCCGCAATCGCATGAGCCGTCCTTCGGACCGGCTGTATGGGCTGCCGGAGGTCCGCACCGACATCCCTGGGCTGGCGCTGCGCCACCGCGAGGCGGATGGCGAGTACTACGTCTACGTGGTGGATCTGCGGCGCGACCGGGTGGCGGGCTACACGGTGTTCAACCGGCTGATCGAAGTCGGACGGCGCGCCGATCCCTATCTGCGCGCGCCGCATTCGAAATACGCCGCGCCCTATCAGCGCATGGGGCTGGCGACGGCCGTGTACCGCTGGGGGCTGGACGCGGGGCTGTGCATCATGAGCGGGGCGCGCCAGTCGGAAGGCGCGCATCGCCTGTGGCTGGGACTGGCGCGCGACTACGAGCTGGGCTATGTGGACCTGCGGCGCAAGCGGCTGAGCTACCTGGGCCGCGAGGTGGACGCGGCCGTGCTGGGCGATCTGCACACGCGCATGGTCCTTCTTGGCCGGGGCTGGACGCTGGAGCGGCACATGCAGGCGACGGGCATGACTTGGTCCGAAGGTGCGCGTACGCAACAGGGGCTAGGGTAATCCCGCGATCGATGTCTGGCCGGCCGGCCTGGCGCACCTTGTCATTGGCCGGCAGGCCGCGTCAGGCTTGCCGATGCGCCAATCGGCCGGACGCCGCGAGCCGGTCGATGAAAACGGGGACGAGCCTGGTTCGGCGCAACAGTGTTTCCGTCTTCTGCCGTCGTTACAAAACATATCCGAACTGTCATGAACAGGCGGGGTATGCTGGACCGCAGATAGAGGGCATCCGAAGTGCATCAGAACAACTTGATCTACAAGGGATACCGCCTGACGGCCAGAGTATCCCGGGGCGCGGGCGCCGAGGTCCAGGCGCTGTCCAGCGGCCCCATCTTCATCGCATCGATCACCGTGGTCCAGGCGGGCGCCGTGCAGGATGGCGGCGACGAATATCCGGTACCGCGCTTCGCCGACGGCGGCTATGTCTACAGCCCGCGCGAGGCGGTGCACGCCGCGATACTGCATGGCCGCGAAATCGTCGACGGCCTGACCAGCGTTCCTTCCTGACGGCGCGCCGCGCTCAGTCCGCGAAGACCTCGCGCCAGTCGCGCGTCTTGGCCAGCGTCTGCACAGTGGCCGACTGTTCCAGGATCGCCACCGCCTTCTTGAACTCCTCGGCCGAGGCGCCGTCCTCCAGGATGACCATGCGCGAGTTGCGCGCGTCGGCCATCTTCACGTCCGACATCTTGCCGTGGGTCTGGTAGACCTGGGTCCAGTCCATCTTCTTGCCAGCCTTGAGCGCGATCGGCTCGATATAGGTCAGCGCGGTGCTGCCCGCGGCCCGCACGGCATAGGCGAAATCCGCGGTGTGGCCGCTGCTGCCCTTGGCGCGGGCGCCCTTGACCATGCGGTTGGCGCCCACGGCCTCGGCCAGCGCGCGGCCGACCTGGGCGCGAAAGCGCAGCTGGCTGAACCTGGGCATCCACTTGGCGCACTGGAACGACAGCGCCATGGCCAGCTTGACCGCGTCCCACAGCGCTTCCTGCAGCTGCTCGTTGGGGCCGGAGGCGACGATGGCGCCGGACTTGTCGAAATGCGCCAGGCTCACGCCGGGCGTCTCGTTCAGGATGTCGATGCGCTTGGCCGCCACGTCGATGCCGTAGCTGGCCGCGTGCATGGCGGTTTCACAGGCGTCGGTCAGGTAGAACGAGGCGTCGTCGGGGCGCGCGATGAAGAAGGCGGCGTGCTGTCCATCCAGGCCCAGCGTCATGGGCGATACGGCGCGGATGGCGTGTTCGCCCGCGGGCAGGACGGTCCAGCCCGAGGCTTCCAGGAAAGTGCTCATAGGATCAATTCGATTTGGCGGCCTTTGAGCGGATGCGCGAAGCCGCCGGTCAGCGTGAGATTCGCGCGCGGCAGGAAATGCTGCATCAGCGCGGCGATGGTCTGCAGCGGCGGCGTCACCGGCTCGGCATAGCCTTCTCCCGCGTCCACCCACAGATGCTCGTGGCTGCGGTCGGCCAGCGGCTTGCGGAACAGCGGCCGGCCTTCGCCCACCAGGCTGGTATGGAAGGAGTCGTCGGTATCCACGCCGTACACGCGATGCGGGCCCACGAACAGGCTGGCGCAGAAGGTCTCGGCCAGGAAGATCGTGGCCTGGCCGTGCACATCGGTGCGCGCCGCGCGGTAGGTCACGCGGAAGATCACGTCCTCGCGCACTTCGCCCTTGACCTTGCAGGGGCTGGAGAACTCCATCCATTGCACGTTGTTGGCCGCCGGCTTCGGCGCCCAGGCAACCGGCTTTACGGTTTCCTTGGGTTCGGCAAGGATCTCTTGCACCTCATCAACGGTGATTAAGGGTTCGGACTTGTTGGCCATGAAACGGATATCGGGTCTGGGTCGCGCTGTCGTGGGGGCGCTGCGCCGCTCGCGGGCAGCGGCGGGATACTCACGCGTGCAACATTGCGAGGGGGCGTAATCTTACAAGAAGCGGCGCGATCACGTACTCGCGCTGTATATCCATACAGCGCGAGCGCGGCGCTCGCCGGCCTACAGCTGGCCGGCCGAGAAGGTATCGCACTGCTTGAGGCTGCCGCCTTCCAGGCCGCGCTTGAACCAGCGCACGCGCTGTTCCGAGGAGCCGTGGGTGAAAGTGTCGGGGACGACATAGCCCTGGCTCTGCTTCTGCAGCCGGTCGTCGCCGATGGCCGTGGCGGCGGCCAGCGCTTCTTCCACGTCGCCGCTTTCCAGGATCTGGCGGGCGGCGTTGGCGCGCTGCGCCCACAGGCCGGCGAAGCAGTCGGCCTGCAGTTCCATGCGCACGGACAGCGCGTTGGCCTGAGACGGGTTGCGGCGGCGCAGGTTGTCGACCTGGTCCGAGATACCCAGCAGGTGCTGCACGTGGTGGCCGACCTCGTGCGCGATCACGTAGGCCTGGGCGAAATCGCCCGGCGCCTTGAAGCGGTTCTTCAGCTCGTCGAAGAAGGCCAGGTCGATGTACACCTTGCTGTCGCCGGGACAGTAGAACGGCCCCATCGCCGACTGGCCGGTGCCGCAGGCGGTGGGGGTGGCGCCGCGGAACAGCACCAGCTTGGGCGGCGCGTAGCGGCGGTTCAGGTCGTTCTGGAAGATCGCGGCCCAGGTGTCCTCGGTCTCGCCCAGCACCTTGGCCACGAAGCGGGCCTGCGGATCGTCCGCCGGCGGGCGCTGCGCCGGAGCCTGCTGTTGCTGCGTGGCCGGGCCTTCGGCCATCTGCAGCACGACGTTGGGATCCACGCCGAAATACATGGCCACCAGCGCCAGCACGATGGTGCCGATGCCGATGGTGCCGCGACCGCCGATGCGCGGGCCGCTCGCGCGGCGGTCTTCCACATTGTCGCTTTCGCGCGAGTCGTCCAAACGCATTTTCTTCTCCGGGCGGGCCTGCGGGCCCGCCATATTGCATCGCCGCGCTTGCCTGCGCGGCCTTCAGGAGTGTTAGGATAAACCCATGGCTCTGTTTCTATCCATTCATCCCGAGAATCCCCAACCTCGCCTGCTCAAGCAGGCGGCCCAGTGGCTGGGCGAAGGGGGCCTGGTGGCGGTGCCCACCGATTCCAGCTACGCGGTGGTGGCGCGGCTCGACGACAAGAACGCCGCCGACCGCCTGCGCCGGCTGCGCGGCCTCGACGACCGCCATCATCTGACCGTGCTGTGCCGCGACCTGGCCGAGATCGGCCACTTCGCCCGGGTCGACAACCGCCAGTACCGGCTGCTCAAGGCCGCCACGCCCGGCCCCTGGACCTTCATCCTGGAAGCCACCAAGGAAGTGCCGCGGCGCGTTTCGCATCCCTCGCGCAAGACCATCGGCATCCGCGTGCCGGATCACCTCGTCCTGCTCGGCCTGCTGGAGCAGACTGACGGGCCGCTGCTGTCGACCACGCTGATTCCCAAGGACGAGTCCGACGCGCTCAACGACGCCGAGGACATCCGCGCGCGCTACGACCACGAACTCGCGGCCATCCTCGACGCGGGCGCCTGCCCGCAATCGCCCACCACCGTCATCGACCTGACCAGCGACGAGCCTGTCGTCGTGCGCGTCGGGCGCGGCGATCCCGCCAGCCTGGGCCTGGCCTGAGCGCCGGGCTTGCGGGCTGATTCAAAAAGAATCTCCGCTGCCTTGCGGCGCGCCGGCTGCGGCACTCTACAATCCGGTTCGCCATGAACGACATCATCCAAACCATCGCGGTCTACGCGCTGCCGGTCATCTTCGCGATCACGCTGCACGAGGCGGCCCACGGCTATGTGGCGCGCCTGTTCGGCGATCCCACGGCCTACCAGGCCGGGCGCATCAGCCTGAATCCCGCGCGCCATATCGATCCGGTCGGCACGCTGCTGGTGCCGGTGGCGATCCTGCTGGCGTCCAAGCTGCTGGGCAGCCCGGGCATGCTGTTTGGCTGGGCCAAGCCCGTGCCGGTCGATTTCGGGCGCCTGCGCCGGCCCAAGCAGGACATGCTGTGGGTGGCGCTGGCCGGGCCGGCGGCCAACATGCTGATGGCCGTGCTGTGGGCCCTGGCGCTGCGGCTGTTCCTGGAATCGGGCATGCAGGAGAGCTTCTGGTTCGAGATGGGCGTGGCCGGCGTCAACGTCAATCTGGTATTGATGGCGCTGAACCTGCTGCCGCTGCCGCCGCTGGACGGGGGACGGATCGTTTTCAGCCTGCTGCCCAATCGGCTGGCCTGGCAATACTCGAAAATCGAGCCCTATGGGCTGATGATCGTGGTGGTGCTGCTGGCCACCGGCGTGCTGTGGACCTTGATGCGTCCCATAATCGGGCTAGGTACCTCGATCGTCCAGTGGTTTCTGCTATAGGATTCCCGCCAAATTCCGTTAAACTCGTCGGTTTAATCGATTGTGGCCCTGGGGCAATCCCGCCATGGGGCTATGGAGCCTCTCATCTATGGCATCCCCTGCAACCGCCGCAGGCGTTGGTTCCCAGGGCAGTTCGTCCCAGGGCAATTCGTTCCAAGGCAGTATGGTGGCCCTGGTCACCCCCATGCGGGCCGACGGCAGTCTTGATTACGCCGCCTACCGGTCGCTGATCGACTGGCATGTCCAGGAAGGCACGGACGCGCTCGTGGTGGTCGGCACCACCGGGGAGTCTCCCACCGTCTCGATGGAAGAGCACGCCGAGCTGATCCGCGTCGCCGTTGAACACGCCGCCGGCCGCATCCCGGTCATCGCCGGCGTGGGCGCCAACTCCACCGACGAAGCCATCCACCTGACCCGCCACGCCAAGGCCGTGGGCGCGCAGGCCGGCCTGTCGGTTGTGCCGTACTACAACAAGCCCTCGCAAGAAGGCCTGTACCGCCATTTCCGCGCCATTGCCGAAGCGGTGGACCTGCCGACCATTCTCTACAACGTGCCGGGCCGCACCGTTGCCGACATGAGCAACGAGACGGTCCTGCGCCTGGCGCAGGTGCCCGGCATCATCGGCATCAAGGACGCCACCGGCGACATCGCGCGCGGCGGCCTGCTGCTGCGCGAGGCGCCGGCCAGCTTCCAGGTCTTCAGCGGCGACGATCCCACCGCGGCCGCCCTGATCCTGCTGGGCGCGCGCGGCAATATTTCCGTGACCGCCAACGTGGCGCCGCGCCTGATGCGCGAGCTCTGCGCGGCCGCCCTGGCCGGCGACGTGCCCAAGGTGCGTGAACTTAACGCCCGCCTGGCGCGTCTGAACAAGGCCTTGTTCGTCGAGGCCAATCCCATTCCCGTCAAGTGGGCACTTGCCCAGATGGGCCGCAGCGAGCTGGGCTACCGGCTGCCGCTGGTCGAGCTCGGTGCGCAGCACCATGAGACGGTGCGCCGCGCCCTCCAGGAAGTGGGCCTGCTCTAAATATCGTGAGGATAAGTATGAACAAGCGTCATGCCGGCCTGTCGGCATTGATGTCCCTGGTACTGTTGGCCGGTTGCAGCGAGGTCAATCAGTTCCTGGGCAAGGAAGAATCCGTCAACTACAAGAGCGCGGTCAGCCAGCGCGGCGAGCCCCTGAGTATCCCGCCCGACCTGACCCAGGCCGCCAGCGATCCGCGCTATCGCGCGCCGGCGTCCGGCTCGACCACCTACTCGCAGTTCCAGCAGCAAGGGCAGACCCAGGCCACCGCGCCCAAGTCCACCAATGTGCTGCCCGACCGCCAGGACATGCGCGTCGAGCGCGACGGCGACCTGCGCTGGCTGGTCATCAACCGTCCGCCCGAAGACATCTTCCCGCGCGTCGTGGACTTCTGGACCGAGAACGGTTTCACGATCCAGAGCAACAATCCCAAGGCCGGCCTGATCGAGACCGACTGGGCCGAGAACCGCGCCAAGATCCCGGAAAGCTGGCTGCGCCAGGCGCTGGGCAGCGTGCTGGAACAGGCCTGGGATAGCGGCGAGCGCGAGAAATTCCGCACCCGCGTCGAGCGCGTCAACGGCCACACCGAGATCTACGTCAGCCATCGCCAGATGCTGGAAAAGCGCGTCGGCTCCGACGGCTCGCAGGTCCAATGGCAGAACGGCAAGGAAGATCCGGGCCTGAACGCCGCCATGCTGGCCCGCATGCTGGTGTTCCTGGGCACCGACGTCGACAACGCCCGCAAGCTGGTGCAGCAGGCCGAGGCCGCGCCGCAGAAGCCTGCCGTGCAGCAAGACGTCCGCGCCCAGGGCGCGCAGCTGGTCGTCGACGAGTCCTTCGACCGTGCATGGCGTCGCGTCGGCGTGGCGCTGGACAGCGGCGGTTTCGCCGTGGAAGACCGCGACCGCTCCGCCGGCGACTACTTCGTGCGCTATGTCGACACCGACACCGGCGAGAAGAACGAACAGCCGGGCTTCTTCAGCCGCATGTTCTCGGGCGACAAGAAGGCGCAGGCACCGCAATACCGCATCCACGTGGCCGGCTCGGGCAACCAGACCAACGTCACGGTCCTGGACGCGAACGGCCAGCGCGACAGCAGCGCCACCGCTCAGCGCCTGCTGAGCGTCCTGAAGGACAAGATGTAAACCTGGCTCGCGGCGGGCATCACGCCCGCCGGCAGGCATCAGGCCCAGGCCCCGGTTTTCCGGGGCCTTTTCCTTTTCGGGCGGACCACGTGCCTGACCGGGTTTTCCGTGCGCGCGGACAGCAAATAGCCCCGGCCATGCCGGGGCTATTCTTCGACCACAGAGCGGGGGTTCTGCGCTGCGGCGGATTAAGACGCCGGAGTAGTCGAGCCGCCGGGCGTGGTGGAGCCGCCGCTGGGCGTGGTGTTGGGCGCGGGAGCCGGCGTTGGCGAGGTGCCCGAGGGCGCGGGAGCGCTGGTGGCCGGAGCCGGGTTGGAAGCGGGCGGCGCCGTCTCGTCCTTCTTGTTGCACGCGCTCAGCGCGACGGCCAGCACCGAGGCAACGATCAAGGTTTTGCTCATCATTTTTGGACTCCTGTAGATGATGACTCTTGAAACCCACTCAGGGGAAACCAGGAGTCAGGCTACAGGAACTCAATGTGCGAGCCGGTTTGCAAATTAAAGCGGTGGCATCCCAAAGGCAACAAACCTTTCCGCGCGGTGTGATGTCTTTCCTTATGTGTCCCCGCGCACAGACCTGATTGCGTTCTGTGCGCGATGGATACGCGCAGGTGTCCGGATCCTACAGCGCGCCGCGGGATCCGGCCCGGCGAACGCTAGGCCGCTACGTAGCGGATCCAGCCGGAATCCAGCCAGTCGGCCAGGCAGGACCGCGCCTCGTCCGACAGCTTGGCGCACAGCGGATCGGCGCAATCCAGGCGACGGGCGTCGGCCAGCTTGCGCAGCGCGGCGTCGGCCGGGACCATCGCGGTCTCGCCGTTGATGAAGAGCTGCTTGCCGCGATAGAGCATGCGGCTGCGGCGATCCAGCAGCAGGTTGCCGGACGCGGGCCAGTCTTCTTCCAGGTCCACGTCCATGCCCTCGGGCGCATCGAACACGCTGAGGTTGCTGGGCTCGGTCAGCCAGCAGCCCAGGAAGCGCGACGCCAGTGCTTCGTCGAAGCGCAGCTTGTCGACGGTTTCCAGCGTGGCGGCGATCAGGCCGTCAGGCAGTTCCGCCGGCGTGGCGACGGCCGGCTGCGCCGGATCGCGGTAGACGGCAGACAGCCTGGGGCCGGGCAGCGCCGGCTCGCCGTAGGGGCCGCCCAGCAGGCCGACGCGCGCCATGACCTGGTCGGCGGCCGCTTCCAGCAGCCCGCGCGCCAGCGTGGCCTGCGTGGGCGCGCGAAAGCCTATCGAGATCGTCATGCAGCCGTCGCCCACGGCGATGCCGTCGTGCGCGGCCTGCGGCGGCAGGTAGAGCATGTCGCCGGGCGACAGCACGGCGCTGGCCTCGGGTTCGAAGCGGCTCAGGATCTTCAGCGGCAGGCCGGGCTCGAGCGACAGGTCTTTCTGGCGGCCGTAGCGCCATTCGCGCTGGCCGGCGGCCTGCAGCAGGAACACGTCATAGCTGTCGAAGTGCGGACCGACGCCGCCGCCGTGGCTGGCGATGCTGATCATCACGTCGTCCAGGCGCGCATCGGGGATGAAGCGGAACTGCTGCATCAGTTCGGCCGCGGCGTCGCTGTGCAGGTCCACGCTCTGCACCAGCAGCGTCCAGTCGCCTTCGTTGTCCTTGGGCAGGCGGGCGAAGGGGCCGTTCTCCATCTGCCATTCGCCGTTCTCGCGCCAGATCAGGCGCGATTCCACGTCGTCGCGGCGCGCCAGCTTCTTGATCGCGGCGATGGCGACGGGCGGCTTGAAGCCGGGAATCGCCTGGCGGATCAGCAGGGGCTTCTTCTGCCAGTAGCGGCGCATGAAGTCGTTGGGGCTCTGGTTGCCCAGCAGCGGCAGGGGGTGATCGAGGTTCATTGCAGATGCTTCTTGAGACGGTAGAGGGCGTCCAGCGCTTCGCGCGGGGTCAGGCTGTCGGGATCGATGGCGGCGAGTTCGTCGCGCAGCGCGTCCAGCGCCTCGAGGGCGCCGGAGCGTTCGGCGGCGGCCTCGGCCTGCGCGTCGGCGTCCGCCGCGGCGGCGAACAGGCCGAGTTGCGGCGTGGGGGCGCCCTGGGATTCCAGGCGTTCCAGTTCGCGCGTGGCCTGCCGGATCACGGCGGCCGGCACGCCGGCGCGCTGCGCGACCTGGATCCCGTAGCTGCGGCTGGCCGGGCCTTCGCGGACTTCGTGCAGGAACACGATGCCGCCGGCGGATTCCGCAGCGGCCAGGTGCACGTTGGCCGCCGAGGGTTGTTCGGACGGCAGGCGGGTCAGTTCGAAATAGTGCGTGGCGAACAGCGTCAGCGCGCGGTTGTGCGCCAGCAGGCGGCAGGCGATGGCCCAGGCCAGCGCCAGGCCGTCGTAGGTGGAGGTGCCGCGGCCGATCTCGTCCATCAGCACCAGGCTGTTGGGCGTGCTGGCCGACAGAATGGCGGCGGCCTCGGTCATTTCCATCATGAAGGTCGAGCGGCCGCCCGCCAGATCGTCGGCCGCGCCGATGCGGGTGAAGATGCGGTCGATCTTGCCGACGCGCGCGCTGGCCGCCGGCACGAAGCTGCCGGTGCGCGCCAGCAGCGCGATCAGCGCGACCTGCCGCATATAGGTCGATTTACCGCCCATGTTGGGGCCGGTGATCAGCAGCATGCGGCGCGCCGGGTCCAGCCGGCAGCCGTTCGGCGTGAAGCGTTCGATGGCGTTCTCGACCACCGGATGGCGGCCCGCGTCGATATCGATGTCGGCCTGCTCGGACAGTTCGGGCGCCACCCAGTCGTGACGGCGCGCATGCTCGGCCAGCGCGGCCAGCGTGTCCAGCTCGGCCAGCGCCGCGGCGCAGTCGGACAGCGGGCGCACGTGCTCGGCCAGCACGTCCAGCAGCTGCTCGAACAGCCATTTCTCGCGCGCCAGCGAGCGGTCCTGCGCCGACAGCACCTTGTCTTCCCAGGTCTTGAGCTCGGGAGTGATGTAGCGCTCGGCGTTCTTCAGCGTCTGGCGGCGGCGGTAGTCCTCGGGCACCTTGGCGGTCTGGCCCTTGGTCACTTCGATATAGAAGCCGTGGACGCGGTTGAATTCCACGCGCAGGTTGCTGATGCCGGTGCGCTCGCGCTCGCGCGCTTCCAGCTGCAGCAGGAAATCGCCGCCGTCGGCGGCCAGGCCGCGCAGCTCGTCCAGTTCGGCATCGAAGCCCGCCGCCAGCACGCCGCCGTCGCGGATGGCCACGGCCGGCTCGGGCGCGATGGCGCGGGTCAGCAGGCCGGCCAGGTCGGGGTCGACCGACAGCTGCGCCAGCAGCTCGCCCAGGCGCGGCGAGGACGACATGGGGGCGACCAGCTCGCGCAGCGCCGGCAGGGCGTGCAGCGCGTCGCGCAGGCTGGCCAGCTCGCGCGGGCGCACCGAGCGCAGCGCCAGCCGCGCGGCGATGCGCTCGATGTCGGGAAAGGCGTTGAGCGTGGCGCGCAGCGTTTCCAGCAGGCCGGCGGCGCCGAAGGTCTGTTCCACGTCCATGCGGCCGGCCAGCAGCGCCGAGATGGCGTGCTGGCGCGCCAGCGCCGGCGCGTTCTCGCGCAGCGGGTGATGGAGCCAGCGCCGCAGCAGCCGGCTGCCCATGGGCGTGCGGCAGGCGTCCAGCAGCGAGAACAGCGTGGGCGCGTCCTCGCCCGACAGGGTCTGGGTCAGTTCCAGGTTGCGGCGCGTGACCGGGTCTAGCAGCACGTACTGGCCGGGGCGCTCGGCCGACAGGCTCTGCACGTGCGCCAGCGCCTGCGACTGGGTGCGCGCGGCGTAGCGCAGCAGCGCGCCGGCGGCGCAGACGCCGGCCGGCATGTCCTCGACATCGAAGCCGGCCAGCGTGTCGGTCTTGAAATGCGCCAGCAGATGGGCGCGCGCGCTGTCGCCCTCGAAGTGCCAGTCGGGCACGCGGGCGCGGGCGCCGTCGAACGAGAAGGGCAGCTCGGCGCTCTCGGCGCAGATGATCTCGGCCGGCGCGACGCGGTGCAGCTCGGATTCCAGCTGGGCCGGCGCGCATTCGGTGACGCGGAAGTCGCCGCTGGCCAGGTTCAACCAGGCCAGGCCGGCGCGCGGCGCGCGCGCGTTGCCGCCGATGAAGATCGAGGCCAGCGCGCGGTCGGCCTTGGCCGGCAGCAGCGCATCGTCGGTCAGCGTGCCGGGCGTGACGATGCGCACGATGCGGCGCTCGACCGGTCCCTTGGACGTGGCCGGGTCGCCGATCTGTTCGCAGATGGCGATCGACTCGCCCAGCGCCACCAGCCGCGCCAGGTACTGTTCCATGGCGTGCACCGGGATGCCGGCCATGGGTATCGGCGTGCCGTTGGACGAGCCGCGCTTGGTCAGCGTCAGGTTCAGCAGCCGCGCGCCGCGCTCGGCGTCTTCGTAGAACATTTCATAGAAGTCGCCCATGCGGTAGAACAGCAGCAGCGGCCCGGCCTCGTTCTTGAGGCGCAGGTACTGCTGCATCATGGGGGTATGGCCCACGAGGGCGTCGGCGGCGGTGGTCTGTGTTGCGGAATTCATGCCCGTGATTGTATCGGGCCGGGCAATAGGACAAAGAGACGGTTTTGCGATGACCCATCGCGACGGCCGGGCAGGCAGGCCGGACACGGATTGCGGTCAGGGTTCCCTGGAGGCAAGCCGTGCTAGGGCTTGAAATAGGCCTTGTGCCATGGCGTGCCGACATATCCGCGCAGCTGATCGCCACTGGCCAGCGTGCAGTACCTTCCGCCTTCCGGCGCCTGCGTGGCCTTGCTCTTTCCGATCAGCGTCCAGCCGCCGGTTTCCGTGTTCTCATACACCTCCAGGTCCCATTGTTCGGTCGAGGCGCGGATGCCCGTCGGGAGCCGCTTTGCGAGGATCTTCACGGCATTGGTCGTCCACGCGCAGATCGGGTGGGTGCGCAGGCCCTGCGTGTCGACGCCGTCATCGGGATCCCAGATCGCCGTTCCCGTCCAATGCAGGTCCAGTTCCGTGCAGGGCTGCTCCGGGCTGTTAGGGCAGTGGAACGCGAGCGTGGCCTTGATCTTGGGGTTGATGGCGTAATCCCAGCTCATTCGGCGCTGGTCATGGGACGACTGGGTCGGGGAGCCCAATTGCCTGGCCAGTTCCGCCTTGCCGAGCGTCAGCAACGAGAGCAACGGCTCCGCTTGCGCCTGTTCGACCGCGCTGATGCCCAAGGGGCCGTTCGTCGCGAAGGAGTTGATTCGTCGGGTCTTCTTGTTGAACGAGATGATCAGCTGGCCGTCGGCCCAGGACAGCTGCTCGGACGCGGCCACTGACTCACTGCGCAGCGGCGGCCCGAAGCGTTTGATGGCTTCCTCGATCCGGGCGCCGTATCGGATACCGGCGAATGCATAGGGCAGATAGTCTGGCGCTTCGGCGTCCTGGCCTGGCTGCGCCGCCGAGCCGTGTGGCACCGCGCCAGCGGCCAGGAGCGCCGACAGGAGCAGCATGAGCCTTGTTTTCATGGATGTCTCCATTGTGCTGGTGGCGGGATTTGCTCGTGCGGATCGCCGCCAATTGCCGGGCGCCATTTCCAGCGATCCGAGGCAGTCCAGCGACCGGCATGGTTATTTCCTGTTCGTCGTTTTCGATTCACTGGCCAGCCCCTTGCGCGCGAGCTTGAACAGGCCGCTCAGGGCGGCAAGCGCAACGCCGGGCCACCACGGATTGAAGGGGTTGGCGGTCGCGGGATCAGCGTCGCGCGCAAGATTCCAGCGATACAGGAGGTAGGCCGATACCGCGAATGCCAGTATCAGGCAGGCGTACTGGCCGATCAGAAGAAGGATTCCCAACGCAGTTTTCATGGCGTCGACGCCCATCAAGCTACAGGTTCATGCATGCTGAACGGAAGATGAGTGATGATATCGAGCGCGCGCCGATGGCACGTATAGGCGCTACGGTCTAGCACGCCTAGTCCAGACGGATGAACGATGCGTGTCTTTGCCCGGGAACCTGTTCCGGACGCGTGTATCCGTTTTCTTTTTGAACGCAGCTGCTTCGCTGTTTCCTGGCCCGATTCGCGGCCGACTTGCCGGCGGCCGGGCGCCCTGGGCACAATTACCGTTTGGGCGGCACAGACCAGCCGCCGGAGCCTTCCATGCCGGATTTCCCCAACGACGACACCCCACTGGATGCCAGCGAGCGCGTGCGCATTGCCAGCGCCGGCCACACGGCCGAATTCGCGCCCGCGGCGGGCGGACGCCTCACCGGCCTGTCCACGGACGGGCTGGACTGGATCGTGCCGCTAGAGTAAAGGGAACAACCTGTACGGTTTTGTGTGGAGTTCGTCTTCGCCGGTGACTGGGTGCTGACCAGAGTCAAGCATGCCGCTCTTAACATGGCTATTCCAGTCTACTTACCTAGAACTGATCCAATGAAGAGAACAGGTAGCAGCGGGGGGCAAGTGGCTCATCGCAGCTACCCCGTGTTCTTATATCGGACGGGTCAAGGGACATTCATGCGTCCGCCCGAAGGTCACGTGGCGAAGTTAAGGCGAAAAAATCCTTGACCTGTGCTTCGGCAAATCGAAAAGACTCCAGTTGACGTAGCATATTTGGATCGAGAATTTCCGCTACGCGATGTCGTGCGGCCTCCGGCTTGAATTTTCGCCGATGTCTTCCTGTCACCTCGGCTGCGGTCGTCAACGATTCGAACAGCTTGCTCTTTGGATCTGCAAGCCCTTCTATGGCAGCGGCCTTAGGGAGCTTTAGCGGCGAGCGTCCGTCGGGATTGCCTGCTGCTGAACGGATAGCTCGTTCATCGAGTAGCAACCAGCTTTCGGTCATTCGTACAGGCACAAGGCAAATATGCGGCAAGTGTCGGGGTGCGGACTCGACGAGCGCTGACCGAATTTCTTGAACACGGGCTTCAAGAGGCTCGCGCTCCGCATCTCTGTGAACAAATAGCAGATCGCAAGGAAAAAGCTCCACCACCCGAGGGAGCTTGAACTTGAGTGCCCCTGAATGAAGGCCTTCGGCGAACAGTATTCGATGGGGAATTGGACTCCATCTATCCAAGAGAAACTGGACGATTGGTAATAAAGTCCGATCTGATGTGCCATCGGTGAGTAGTGTTGCTGTCAGAGTTTTCATACACAAATCATGCGATCAGGTGCTTTGAAAAAGATCCCGTGTCTCAGTTTGCAAATGGTCTACAACGTGTTTTGGACCGTTGCTCTTCGACTTCATCCTCATGCCGGAGAGGTAGGAGTGCAGCTCGCCCCGTGTGATGAATCCTGAATCGGATGCTCCCGGCACACGTGCGCGCCAAGTCCCGCCAATAGGTTTGAAGTTTGCGAACGAGGCTCCACGCAGGCGCAAGGATTCCGCAAAGAGTAATTCATCGTCCAAAAGCTCAGCCACGACTAGTGGCGAATGCGTATTGATGATGACCTGTCGTAGCGAGAGCTGAGTGGCAAGCTCTTTTCCTGTCAGATCAGCATCGGAAAGCTCCTTGACCAAGCGCAGCATTTCCGGGATGCGCAAAGGATGGATGCCGTTCTCAGGCTCCTCTAAGCAAACCAGTCCTTTGGCATCTGGATCACTTGCCAGTACTGCAAGCGCAAGGAATCGAAGCGTGCCGTCCGACAATGAGCTCGCGGAGTAAGGACGACCATCGCTCATCTTCACCGACAGTGTGCGCTGTTGCCTCGCCTCATCGGTATCTACGTCCAAGGCTATAACGCCGGGGATCAGATCGGCTAACCGGTTTGCGATGTCGCTGTACCCGCCAAGGCGAAACAGAGTGTTAGGCATATGTGCGCCTGTGGAGGAAAGCGACGTATCGTCAAACATATCGTCCGGTGCACGCAATGCCGAAGGCTCCAATTGCAGCATGCGCCACGACTGCATTTCTCTGCGGGCGGCCAAGGCCGTTGGGTGCGACGATAAATTAACACCCGAAAGAATGGTCTGCGGACTCTTGCGCGCAGAAATCTTCTGGGGTTGCCCGCCACCACGGTCGCTGCGCAGCAGAATGGTGATGTCTGAGTCCTTGCTGTCGGTTTCGATGAATGCCGATGTACGAGGCCCGGGGCCGAATATCAGTTTTCTATTCTTGGCCAGATCGGCGCCAACGTTAAAAGAAAGGAATTTCTGCGCTTCGCTGGACGGCTTCGCGCGCAATTCTTCGCGTTCGATGTAGATTGGATCCTTTGATGAGCCAGGCGTCGCTTCCGTATTTAGACGAAGCACCAAGGTGTATTCAAGTAGTGTTGCAGTAGGTTTGACGCTGCGGTCGAAATCATCGACGACCTCATTGCGGACGATCATCTCCGCAAGAAATTCCATCCGAAGCTCTTTTTCCCCCTTTTCATGGAAAAACAGGGAAGCGAAATCTGACGCCCGGCCATGTGTGCCGCGCACATTACTGCATGCCTTGAGAATTGGCATGGAAGCTAGATCACACAAGAACGTGATCGCATCGAACAGATTCGATTTGCCGACGCCATTAGCACCGGCAATGCATGTGAACAGACCAAACTGGACGTCGATCTTCCGAAGATTCTTGAATCCGGTGACTTTCAAACGAGTCAACATGATGTTCCTTGGAGGATTTACAGGCGATGCTACGGTTGAGGTGTGCCGTGGTCGCGAAGCTTGCTGAGGAAGGGCACGGTGAACACCACTATTCAAAGTATGCAGCTATGTTCTGGACTATGCACCTGCATTCCTTGAGGCGATCTGCTCACAAACATGTGCCATCTCTGACTAATTTTGCATTTCATCGCTATCAGGGGCTTGTAGTTGCTTGGTTCTAATGAACTTGACTTCAGGCTTTTCGTCCAGAGATGTTGTTCTGTTCACATCGTCGAGGTGTAGCCCGCGAGGGCATTGCCCGTGGTAGGCCGCGCTGCGGAACTCATGCCCGTGATTGTATCGGGCTGGGCAATAGGACAAAGTGTTGGTTTAGGGTAGGGCTTGATCCCTGCCGTGCGCTATGGGCACAATCGCTGCCGGGCGGCACCGACCAGCCGCCGGAGCCTTCCATGCCGGATTTCCCCAACGACGACACCCCACTGGATGCCAGCGAGCGCGTGCGCATTGCCAGCGCCGGCCACACGGCCGAATTCGCGCCCGCGGCGGGCGGACGCCTGACCGGCCTGTCCACGGACGGGCTGGACTGGATCGTGCCGCTGGCCGAGACGGGCTGGCCGGCGGCCCAGTGGCCGCGCGCCGGCTCGTATCCGCTGGCGCCGTATTCCAACCGCATCCGCGATGGCGTCTTCACCTTCGACGGCGCGCGCCATCGGCTGCGCTCGCTGGCGGGGAGGTCCGAGGCCATCCACGGCAGCGGCCTGTACCTGTCGTGGCAGGTGCGGGCGCTGGAGGCCGACTCGGTCGACCTGGTGCTGGACGCGCCGGCCGGGACGATGGGCTGGGCCTGGCCGTTCGAGTGCGTGCAGCGCTATCGGCTGGATGCCGGCGGCCTGAGCCTGACACTGATCATGCGCAATGGCGGCGACACGCCCATGCCCTTCGGCTTCGGCATCCATCCGTATTTCACCGCGCGGCGCGTGGCGCTGCACGCGCGCCGGCTGTGGCCGGCCGATGAGCGCGGCCTGCCCACGGGCAGCAAGGTCACGCATGTGCGCGAGCTGCGCCAGTCGGCCGAGGGCTGCGATACCTATCTGTCGCAATGGGAAGGGCGCGCCACGCTGCACTGGGACGACGGGCGCGAGCTGGCCCTGCGCGCCGATCCGGCCTTCGCGCATCTGGTGGTGTACACCGCGCCCGGCGCCGATTTCCTGTGCGTGGAGCCGGTCAGCAACGTCGCCGACGCCTTCAACCTGGCGGCGGCGGGCGACGCGCGCACCGGCATGCGGGTATTGACGCCGGGCGAGCGCTACAGCGCCTCGCTGCGCCTGGATTTCCAGCTTGGAAAGCCCGGCGCGATCAGGCGATAATCCGCCGACATCAAGCCAGGGAGTCTCCAAGTGAAAAAGCTCAGCACCGAACAATTGCAGGCAACGGCGGAAATCTTGCGCCGGGTGCAGGAGCGGCTCGCGCGTTCGGGCAGCCTGCCGCTGGAGCCCACCGTCTACGCTTGCGCCAAGGGTTTGCGCCGCAGCGCGGCGGACTACGCCTGGTCCTGGCTGTCCGGCCTGCTGGCGCCGCACAGGAGCCTGTCCGCCTGGATGGACGCGCACCAGCCGGACTGGCGCGCCGGCAAGACGCCGGCGGCGGTGGTCTATGCCCGCAGCGAAAATGGCTGGTTCTCCTGGCTGATCGCCGAACTGGAGACCGAGATCAACAATCCCCAGGCACGCGCCCGGCGCGACGCGCGCGGCTGAGGTCCGCCTGTGGCAGTAGCGGCCTGCCCGAGCGGAGCCAGGCCGGACTCTGGGCGAGTCGCGCAGGCCGCCGCGCTAGCGGACCACGATGGCCTGGCCTTCCAGATGCTGCACTTCCTCCACTGAACTGGACGCGGTGTGCGATTGCCGGTTGTAGGTGGTGTTCATGCCGACCGCGCGCACGCCGCTGCCGGTCAGCAGCACGCCATTTGCGCCCAGGCTGGCGGCCTGTTTCTTCAGTTCCTCGATCGCATATTCCATCGAGCTTTGCGCCGTCAGGCCGGCATCGCTCTCGGCCCGAACCAGTCCCACGACCTCGTAGCTGCGCCCCGGCGGCGCCGAATACAGCGTGACGTTCGCGGCCAGCGCGGGGGGATGACGGTTGCCGGTGGCGATGGCGGTGCCATCGGCGCAGCCGGCGCCCAGGACCGTCCAGGCCGCGAGGCAGGCGATGGCGGTGGATTTCATCATGATGGGTTCTCCATGCGCCGCTGCGGCGCGTTGACGGCGGTCGCCTGGCGACGCAGCGCTTGCCAGCTGCCGCAGGTGGCGCTGCGCCACAGCCATTCGCAAGGTCCGTAGTGAAAGCGCCGCAGCCACCAGGCGCTGCCCGCCGACTGGACGGCGAACAGCGCCAGGCCCAGGAGCAGGACGGGCGACAGCTCGCGGGCGGGACCGAGGCCGGCCCCGGCGCCGTAGTACAGCGCGACGCCGATCAGGCTTTGCGCCAGATAGTTGCTGAGCGCCATGCGCCCGGCGGGCGCGAACACCATCAGCAGCTTGCGCGGCAGGCCATGCAGGAACAGCAGCGCGAAGGCCGCCATATAGGCCAGCCCGAGCGAGAGCGAGGCCGCGGCCCGGATCACGCGGGCCGCGGCGCGCGCGTCGGCGCCGGTCCACCAGCCGTCGTTGAACAGGATCTGCTGGTCGCGCAGCAGCGCGAAGGCGGTGGCGGGCATGCCGACGGCCAGTCCGGCGGCCAGGATGCCGAGCCAGGCGCGCCGCCGCTCATGCGGATGGCTGAACAGCGTGGTGGCGCCCAGCGCCGAGCCCACCATCAGGCGGCCCAGCACGAAGCCGGCGAGGCTCCAGTTGGCCAGGCGCATGCGCAGGTCGTAATCCAGATTGGCGGCCCAGGCGCGGCCGGGATCGGGGCTGGAGAAGGCTGCCAGCGCCTCGGCCGCTGCCCGCGCATGCGGCGTCACGGCGGGCAGCCAGGCTTTCACAAACGGCGCCAGCAGCGGCGCGGTGAACAGGGCGACGGCGATGCCGGCCAGCGCCAGCCGGCGCGGGCTCCAGCGCGCCATCGGCAACAGCAGCAGCCCCAGCAGCGCGTAGTAGCGCAGGATGTCGCCCCACCACAGCAGCCAGGCATGCGCCAGGCCGATCAGCAGCAGCAATAGCAGCCGGCGGCGGTAGCGCGGGGACGCGTCTTCGCGCGCGCGCATCTGCATGGCGAAACCGACGCCGAACAGCAGCGAGAACAGGGTTGCGGCCTTGGCGTCCAGCAGCGCGGCCATCAGCTTCTGCGCGATGCCGTTCTGGATCGCGGAGGTGTCCAGCAGGAACTGATGCAGGGAAAAATCGCGCAGATTGGCCAGCAATACGCCCAGCAGCGCGAAGCCGCGCAGCGCGTCCAGCAGGTCCAGCCGGGCTGCGGGCGCCGCGCTTGCCGTCTCCATGGGCCGATCTCCGTGCTTGCGGCCATCCTCAAGCATGGGGCCGCGATGGATGGGATTCTGGCCGCGCGGCAGCCGTCAGTCTGGGGGGATTTGAATAGGGAGTGTGAAGATGCGTGCAGCAGGCTAAACCGGATGTAACGCCGGGCCATGCGGTGGCCGGAGCGCCGCCTGGCGTTCAGGACCGGGTCTTGCCGTCACGGTATCGCCTGAACAGCGCGTACAGGGATTCGAGCAGCGCGGCGACCAGCAGCGCCGCCAGCACCGAGCCGCAGACCAGCGCGTCCCACAGGCGCGGGGGACCGACCCGGAACTGGATGGTGTCCAGGATCAGGCCCGACGTGATGCCGGCCACGAGCACGGCCAGCCAGCCTTGCAGCGGGACGAAACGAAGCAACAGCAGGGTCAAGGCGACCATGGCCCAGAGGCTGGGCTCCAGGGCCTGGTCGAGCATGTGGGCGAGCAGGGGAGTTCTCCGGAGAGCGCGCGGCTGCAGTCGGGCATCGCGCAAACGCGGTTTTAACCGTTTCCGCGCAGTAATACGAGATGCCCGCCGCAAGAAATCCGCAGGCGGCCGCCCGGCGCCGCCCCCCGGCCGTCAAAAGCCTTCCAGCACCACCTTGCCCTGAGCGCGCCCGCTTTCGATGAAGGCGTGCGCGCGCCGCAGGTTGGCGGCGTTGATCGTGCCGTAGTGTTCGCCCAGCGTGGTCCGCAACCGGCCCTGGTCGATCAGGCGCGCGGCCTGGTTCAGCAGTTCATGCTGGGCGATCATGTCGGGCGTCTGGTGCAGCGGCCGGGCGAACATGAATTCCCAGTGCAGCGAGGCCGATTTGCGCTTGAGCAGGCGCACGTCGATGGCGGCCGGGTCGTCGATCAGCGCGATCCGGCCCTGCGGCGCGATGGCTTCGGCGATCTGCGCGAAATGCTGGTCGCTGTGGGTCAGGCTGGCGATGTGGCTCACTTCGTCGATGCCGATGCGCCGTAGTTCCTCGGCCAGCGGTTTGCCGTGATCGATGACGTGATGCGCGCCCAGCTCGCGCACCCAGGCCTGGGTTTGCGGGCGCGAGGCGGTGCCGATCACGGTCAGGCCGGTCAGCTGGCGCGCCAGCTGGACCAGGATGGAACCCACGCCGCCGGCCGCGCCCACCACCAGCAGGCTCTGCTGGCTGGGCAAGGCGTTGTCCAGCACGCGCAGCCGGTCGAACAGCAGTTCCCAGGCGGTGATGGTGGTCAGCGGCAGCGCGGCGGCCTGGGCGTAGTCCAGGCTGTCCGGCATGCGGCCGACGATGCGCTCATCGACCGCGTGCAGCTCGCTGTTGGCGCCAGGGCGGTCCAGCGCGCCGGCGTACCAGACGCGGTCACCGGGCTTGAACAGGCTGACGCGCGATCCCACGGCGCGCACCACGCCGGCCGCGTCCCAGCCGATGACCTCGGGCCTGCCGTCCTGGGGCTTGCGGTTGGCGCGGATCTTCACGTCCACGGGGTTCACGGAGATGGCGCGCACCTCGACCAGCAGGTCGCGCTCGCCCGGCACGGGCTCGGGCAGCGTGATGTCGCGCAGCGCCTCGGGATGGTCGGCGGGCAGGTTCTCGAAATAGGCGATGGCTTTCATGTCAGGGTTCCGGATGATGGGTGGGCGGTCTCAGGCGATCGAGCGGACCACGCCGCCATCCACGCGCAGCGCCGCGCCGTTGGTGGCCGAGGCCTGGGTCGAGCAGGCGTACACCACCATGTTGGCGACTTCCTCCACCGTGGCCAGCCGGCGCAGCAGCGAGCTGGGGCGGTTCTGGGCGATGAAGTCGCGCTCCATCTGCGCCTGCGGCACGCCCTGCGCCTGCGCCAGGTCGGCGAAGAAGGACGCCACGCCTTCCGAGCGCGTCGGGCCGGGCAGTACGGCGTTGACGGTCACGCCGGTGCCGGCGGTCAGCTCGGCCAGTCCGCGCGACACGCCCAGCAGCGCCGTCTTGCTGACGCCGTAGTGGATCATTTCCGCGGGAATCTGCAGCGCCGATTCGCTGGACAGGAAGACGATGCGCCCCCAGTTGGCCGCCAGCAGGCGCGGCAGGTAGTAGCGCGACAGGCGCACGCCGCTCATGACGTTGACGTCCATCATGTACTGCCAGTCGTCGTCGGTGATTTCGGTGAAGGACTTGGGTGCGAAGTAGCCGGCGTTGTTCACCAGGATGTCCACGTCCGGATGCGCGGCGCAGATCGAGGCGGCGCCGTCGGCGGTGGCCAGGTCGGCCTGCACGGTGCCCAGGCGCGCGCCGGGCACGCGCGCGGCGATCTCCTGCGCGGCGCGCGCCAGCTTGCCGGCGTCGCGGCCATGCAGCACCACCTCGGCGCCGGCCTCGGCGAGCCCCTGGGCGATGGCCTGTCCGATGCCGCCGGACGAGCCGGTGATGAGCGCTTTCTTGCCATTCAGTTCGATTTTCATGTGAGGGTTCCTGAGTGTGTCGGGTTTGCCGCGGCGGTGGCGGGCTTGTCCGCCGACCGACGCTGATGAGTCGGGGTGTGGCCATCATTGCCCGGCGCGGGCAAGTGAAAAACCGGCTAGCATCGGAACCAGTTTCAATAATTTTTTGAAAATGAGGACATCATGGTCCGCTTCGAAGACCTGAGGATCTTCGTGTCCGCGGCCGACCACGGCAGCTTCTCGGCCGCTGCGCGCGAGCTGGACCTGACGCCGGCGGTCGCCAGCGCCGCCCTGAAACGGCTGGAGCTGACGCTGGAGACGCGGTTGTTCGTCCGCTCCACGCGCAGCCTGCGGCTGACGGCGGACGGCGAGCGCTACCTGGAGTACGCCCGCTCGGCCATCGCCACGCTGGACGCCGGCCGCAACGCGCTGGCGCGCGACAAGACCGCCATCAGCGGCACGCTGTCGATCTCGGTGCCCTCGGACCTGGGGCGCAACGTGCTGCTGCCCTGGCTGGACGAATTCCAGCGCCGCCATCCCCGCGTCGGCTTCCAGGTGCGCATCAGCGACCGGCTGGCCGACCTGTTCCGCCAGCCGGTGGACATCGCGGTGCGCTACGGCACGCCCGCCGACTCGAGCCTGGTGGCGCTGCCCCTGTCCGAATCCAACCGCCGCGTGGTGTGCGCGTCACCGGCCTATCTGGCGCGTCACGGCACGCCGCAGACGCCCGTGGACCTGCGCCGCCACAACTGCCTGTCCTTCGTGCTGGGCGAGTCGCTGCACGACCGCTGGACCTTCGAGCGCGACGGCGTGTCCCAGACCGTGCCGGTCAAGGGCGACCGCGTCAGCGACGACGGCGAACTGGTGCGCCGCTGGGCGCTGGCCGGTTGCGGCGTGGCCTACAAATCGCGCTACGACGTGCTGGAAGACCTGCGCGCCGGGCGGCTGGTGCAGCTGTTCGGCGACCATCGGGGCGAACCTTCGCCGCTGTATCTGCTGTGCGTGCACCGCATGCTGTTGTCGCCGGCGGTCAAGCGCCTGCGCGCCTGCCTGCAGGAGCGCTTCGCCGCGTTCGAGGCCGGTTGATCGGGCGCATGATCCTGGCGCGCGGATGCGACGACATGCGCCATGGCGGGCGCGGCGGGCGTATCCTGTCCGCATGGATTGCCGGTCGCAAGCGCCGGAGTCGCTGGCGGCCGACAGTTCGTGACTGATTCCTTCCAGGAGACACGCAATGTCCAACCACGTCTACAAGCAGATCGAGCTGGTGGGTTCCTCCACCAAGTCCACCGACGACGCCATCAAGCAGGCGATCGAGCGGGCCTCCGAAACCTTGCGCCATCTGGACTGGTTCGAGGTCACCGAAGTGCGCGGCCACATCAAGGACGGCAAGGTGGCGCACTGGCAGGTCGGCCTGAAGATCGGCATGCGCCTGGAAGGCAACGAATAGCGGCGTCGTGCCGGCTCCGGGGCGGCCGCGGGCATCGCCTGGAGCTGGCGCCGGGCCAGTGCACGGAGCCGCGTTCGCCGCGGCCCGCCCTGTTCCCGGGGCGTGGACAGGTCATTCCTTGAGCAGTGATTGCAAGTCCTTGCCGCCAAAGAACATTTTCGGCTTGTCACTAGACTGTTCAGAGGCTTGTCCACATTCGATGGGGACAAGCGGCCATGCATCATGAACGATGGCGCGGACCCGCGTCCACGGCAGCGCGCCGAACCGGCGCTGCTCGTTTATTGCCCACGAGTTCCAAGTCATTGACGCGAAAGAGGATTTGCAGACTGCCCGCAAGCTGTCCTCAGCCTTGTCCACATTTGGCGGGGACAACCAGGGCCGGGATATCCGGGGATTGGGCGTTTCTTGAGCAGTGCCTGCAGGGTACTGATTGCAAAGAGGATTTCGTATCTGCCCTCATGCTGTCCTCATGTTTTTCCACAGAAGGCGGGGACAATTGCGGCGCATGGGGATGAATGCCGCGCCGGCTTGTCCGGATGCCGGCAAAACAGTGGATAACACGGTCGCGCAGGGCGTTTCGGAGCGATTGCGCAGTTTTTGATCGGCCCTTGCAAGTGCTTGGCGCAGCAGGGTTTTTCCAGGCTGCCCCAAGGCTGTCCTCAAGCTTCTCCACAGTTGGCGGGGATAAGCCCACAGCCACGGGTCCGCCGATCGGAACGCATCCGGATCCGCCAGATGCCGGACGCGGCCAAAGCCGTGCCCGGCCATGGCGCGGATCAGCTGTTGAACTTGCGGATCCAGTCGACGTAGCGGTCGATCCAGCCCTGCAGGAACTTGCGCGTGCCTTCGTTGGTGATCTCGTGCTGGTCGTTCACCAGGCCGTCCGAGTACTGCAGGAAGACCTCGGGCGTGGTCAGCGTGCTGGCGCCTTCGGCGGCCAGGATGTTGCGCAGGTGCTGCTGCATGAGCGCGGTGCCGGCGGCGCTGGGCGAGGTGCCCAGCACGCCGGCGGCCTTGCCGGCCCAGGAGTTGTGGCCCCACGGACGCGAGCCCCAGTCGATGGCGTTCTTGATGGCGGCGGGCACCGAGCGGTTGTGCTCGGGTGAGACGAACAGCACGCCCTGGGATTCGGTGATCTGCTGCTTGAGCTTGGCCACGCCCGGGGGCAGGTTGTTCTCGTTGTCCTGGTTGAAGAGCGGCACGTCCAGGTTCACGTAATCAAACTTGAAATCCGGGGGAACCAGTTTTTCCAGCGCGCGGGCCAGGCGCAGATTGATCGAGGCGGCGCGCAGGCTGCCGACGAAAACGGCGATCTTGTAGGTGCTCATGGGACGCGTGCTCCAAGTTGGGGGGGAGGGGGTCGGGACAGTGTAGACGCGCAATCCTGCAGGCTCAATGCGGGCCGCCGCGCCAGCCGCGAGGCCCGGCTGGCACGCCGCTTGCTTGATATTCCAATGCCAGGCTCGCCAGTCGCCGCGAGCCGCACAGGAGTCCCTCATGCCGCGTTCCGCCTCGTCCGCCCCCGTCACCCTGCTCGTCACCCGACACATCCAGCCCGAGCGCTACGGCGATTTCCTGGCCTGGATGCGGCAGGGCGAGATCCTGGCGGCGGGCTTTCCGGGCTTCCTGGGTTCCGGCGTGCTGCAGCCGCCGGCGGGCGGCGATCAATACCAGATCGTGCTGCGCTTTGACGGCGAGGCCAGCCTGGATCGCTGGGAACGCTCGCTGCCGCGCCGCATGTGGCTGGAGCGCGGCGCGGCGCTGGTGCGCGGCAGCGAGGTGCGCCGCGCGCGCGGCATGGACGGCTGGTTCGGCCAGGGGCCAAGCGCGCCGCCGCGCTGGAAGCAGGCGGTCAGCATCTGGCTGGCCTACTTCCCGCTGCTGCTGATGTTCTCGGCGCTGCTGGGCGAACGGCTGGCGGCCTTGCCGACGTTCTGGCGCGCGCTGCTGACCAGCGTCGCGCTGACGCCGGTGATGGTGTATGCCTGCATTCCGCTGGTCACTCGGCTGTTGCGACGCTGGCTGCGGCCGGCTTGATGGGGTCAGCTTGTTGCCGTCAGCTTGCTGCGGCGGTTCGCGTCCGACATGCGTTATATCGGTGCCGGGCGCGAACCGAGGCGGTGCGCTATGCACCAGTTGGAGCTGAAAGGGTCGAACTCCGGCTGCAGCAGCAGGTCGGCTGTCTCGGGGAATTGATCTTCCGGTCCCAGCGGTTCGTCCTGCCGCCATTGGGCCAGTAGCTCGACGATATTCCGTGGCGTGGTGATGGGCTCGTTGATGAGCCTGGCCTCGTGTGGCCTGGACGGATCATTGCGGATAGGCACGGCGTGCTCCTTTTGCGTTGAAGGTTCCCGCCGCCGGGCAACCCGAGTGTGGCGTGCACCTCTTCAGAGCGTACACCGTCGTCAACGGGAAACGCACAGCATCTATTCGGATAAATGTCAGCTAGCTGACCTCGTGCTGAACGACAAACGAAAATTGTTTACACTCTCATCCGCAAAATAGAGTCCAGGCTGGTCCGCCGTGGGGGCGGGCCGCCGGAGTCACGGGAGAATTCGTATGCGCAAGTTGCTTTTGGGGGTGGCGCTGGCCGCCGCCGTATACGGCGGCACGGCACTGGCCGCGGTGCAACCCAAGGCCGTGGTCGCCAATTACTCGGATCTGGCCCAGGCCGGCTACGAGGACGCGCTGGCCTCGGCCAGGAACTTGCGCAAGGCGGTGGACGCGCTGGTCGCCCAGCCCAGCCCGGACACGCTGAAGGCGGCGCGCCAGGCCTGGCTGGAGGCGCGCGTGCCGTACCAGCAGACCGAGGCCTACCGCTTCGGCAATGCCATCGTCGATGACTGGGAAGGCCGGGTCAACGCCTGGCCGCTGGATGAGGGCCTGATCGACTACGTCGACGCGTCCTACGGCACCGAGAAGGACGACAACGCCTACTACGCCGTCAACGTCATCGCCAACTCCAAGATCTCGGTCGGCGGCAAGACCGTCGACGCCAGCAAGATCACGCCCAAGCTGCTGTCCGAGGTGCTGCACGAGGCCGACGGCAACGAGGCCAACGTGGCCACCGGCTACCACGCCATCGAATTCCTGCTGTGGGGCCAGGACCTGAACGGCACCGGCCCGGCGCCGGCCGGCCGCCAGGGCACGCCGCAGGAACGCCACTCGGGCAACCGTCCGCACACCGACTTCGACACCAAGCAATGCACCGGCGGCCACTGCGAGCGCCGCGTGGACTTCCTCAAGGCCGTGACCGAGCTGCTGGTGACCGACCTGGAAGAAATGGCGGGCCACTGGAAGCAGGGCGGCGCCGCGCGCAAGGCCGTCGAGGAAGATCCCAAGGCGGGCCTGGTGGCCATGCTGACGGGTCTGGGCAGCCTGTCCTATGGCGAACTGGCCGGCGAGCGCATGAAGCTCGGCCTGATGCTGCACGATCCCGAGGAAGAGCATGACTGCTTCTCGGACAACACCCACAACTCGCACTTCTACAACCAGATCGGCATCCGCAACGTCTACCTGGGCGAGTACAAGCGCATCGACGGCAAGACCGTGTCCGGCGCCAGCCTGTCGGAACTGGTCAAGGCCAAGGACCCCAAGCTCGACGCCGAGGTGCGCGCCAAGCTCGACGCCACCGTGGCCGCCATGCAGGCCATGAAGACGCGCGCCGAGACGGTCGAGACCTACGACCAGATGATCGCGGACGGCAACAAGGAAGGCAACGCGGTGGTGCAGGCCGCCATCGACCGCCTGATCGACCAGACCCGCAGCCTGGAACGCGTGATCGCGCTGCTGGACCTGGGCAAGATCGCCATCGAAGGCTCCGACAGCCTGGACAAGCCCGACGCCGTATTCAAGTGAAGCTCGTCCTGGCAGCCGTACTGGCGGCGTCGGCCCATGCCGGCGCCGCCGCGCAACCTCCGGTGCGCGATGACCTCACGCCCGGGGATCTGAAGCGCGTCACCGCCATCACCGCGCCCGCCCGCGATTTCTCCAAGGCCGAGACCTTCGAGACCATGCAGGCCGGCGCGGCCACCACCGGCAAGATGATCAACGCCGACATCTTCTCGCAGCCCTCGGCCAACATGGATTTCGAGCGCCGCCAGGAGTTCCAGGTCGGCAATGGCCTGTTTCGCAAGGACTGGGTGTCGGCGCCGTCGTCCACCCAGGCCTCCGATGGCCTGGGGCCGCTGTTCAACGCGCGCTCCTGCCAGGCCTGTCACACCAAGGACGGGCGCGGCTCCGTGCCGGGCTTCGATCCGCTGGAACGGCCCGACGCCGTGGCGCTGTTGCTGCGCCTGGCCATTCCCGAAGGGCCGGACCGTGGCCATCCGAGGCTGGGGCCGGACGAGATCGCCTCGCTGCCCGAGCCTGTCTATGGCGTGCAGCTGCAGAACTTCGCCGTGGCCGGCGTGCCGGCCGAAGGGCGCATGGAGATCGACTACACGCCGATGGTCGTGCAGCTCAATGGCGGCGAGACCGCCACGTTGATGAAGCCCGCCTACCGCATCGAGAACCTGGGCTACGGCCCGATGCGCGCCGACACGCAGATCTCGCCGCGCCTGGCGCCGCCCATGATCGGGCTGGGCCTGCTCGAATCCATCCACGAGGCCGACATCCTGGCCAATGTGGGCGCCGACAAGCGCGACGGCATCGTCGGCAAGGCCAACTGGGTGACCGACGTGCGCAGCGGCAAGACCGTGCTGGGTCGCTTCAACCTGAAGGCCGGCCAGCCCACGGTCGAACAGCAGAGCGCCGCTGCCTTCTCCAACGACATGGGCCTGTCCACGCCGATGTTCCCCAGCCATTGGGGCGACTGCACGCGCGGCCAGCAGCGCTGCCTGGACATGCCGCATGGCGCGCAGCCACGCTTTGGTCCCGAAGAGGTGCCGGCCAAGCTGATGGACTTCGTCACCGTCTACTCCACCAACCTGGCCGTGCCGCAGCGGCGCGACGCCGGCGATGCGCGCGTGCTGGCGGGCAAGAAGCTGTTCTACGAGGCCAATTGCGTGGCCTGCCACGTGCCCAAGTACGTCACCAGCCGCAATGCCAGGCAGGCCGAGCACCGTTTCCAGCTGATCTGGCCGTACACCGACATGCTGGTGCACGACATGGGCGACGACCTGGCCGACGGCGTCAGCGACGGCCTGGCCAACGGCCGCGAATGGCGCACGCCGCCGCTGTGGGGCATCGGCCTGACCAAGACCGTCAATCCCGGCGCGACCTGGCTGCACGACGGCCGCGCGCGCACGCTGCTGGAAGCCGTGTTGTGGCACGGCGGCGCGGCCAAGCCGGCGCGCGACCGCGTGGTGGCGATGACGCCCGAAGAGCGCGCCGACCTGATCCGTTTCCTGGAGTCCCTGTGATGCCTCCGTTCACCGCCGGCCGTCGCGCCGGCTCCGTGCCGTCCCGGCCCCTGCCTGCGTCGTTGACGGGGGTGACGTTCCGGATGCTGCCTCGGGCATTGCCCCGATCCTTCGCGCGGGTCCTGTGCGCCGCCACGCTCTGCTCGCTGGCGCCGGTCGCGATCGCGGCCGGGCTGCCCGCCGACCTGGGCGAGCGCCTGGCGCGCGACTACGCCCGGCCCGCGATGGCCAGGATGGCGCAGGCCTCCGAACAGATGGACGCCGCGCTGGGCGCCTGGTGCGCGCGGCCCGACGCCGCCGGCGCCATGCGCGTGAACGACGCGCACACCGGGCTGGCCCTGGCCTGGTCCGGCATCGAGTTCCTGCGCTTCGGTCCGCTGGTCCAGGCCAACCGCTACGAGCGGCTGGCCTTCTGGCCCGACACCCGCGGCGTCATGCCCAGGCAGGTGCAGGCCGCCATCGCCGCGCAGGATCCCGAGCTGATCAAGCCCGGCGCGATGGCCGGGCGCAGCGTGGCGCTGCAGGGCCTGCCAGCGCTGGAATACGTGCTGTACGGCGAGCCGGCGCTGCTCAAACGCGCCGACGGCGCGGGCTTCGCCTATGCCTGCGGCTATGCCCGGGCGGTGTCCGCCAACGTGTCCGGCATCTCGCGCGAATTGGCGCAGGCCTGGAGCGCCGAAGGCGATTTCGGCCGCCAGTTCGCCGCGCCCAGGCCCGCCAACGACCTGTACCGCAATGCGCAGGAAGTGGCGGCCGAGGCCGTCAAGGCGCTGTCCACCGGCCTGCAGTTCGCGCGCGACGTGAAGATCCTGCCCGTGCTGGGCGACGCGCCCGAGGCCGCCCGGCCCAAGCGCGCCGCCTATTGGCGCAGCAATCTGTCCTCCCGCACGCTGGCGTCCAGCCTGGACGCCATGCTGGCCTTCTACCGCGCCGGCGCCTATCCGCTGCCGCAGGGCGGCGGCTGGATCGACGAGGCCGTGCGCGGCGAATTGTCGCGCGCCGCGCAGACCATGCGCGACGCGGCGGCGCCATACCAGGACGTGGCCAGCGACGGCGAGACGCGCCGCCAATGGACGCTGGCGGGGCTGACCTTGAAGAACGCCAAGGCGGTGGTCGACCAGGATCTGGCGCCCGCGCTGGGCGTGACCATCGGCTTCAATGCGCTCGATGGCGATTGACCGCCGCCGCTTCCTGGCGCTGGGCGCGGCGCTGGGGCTGGCACACATCCCTGGCGCGGTCCTGGCCGCCGATGCCGGACGGGCCGGTGGCGCGCGCTACCTGAGCGCGCGCAAGCGCGGCGGCCGCGACGAGACCGCGCTGCTGGACGAGTCGGGCCGCGACCTGCGTGTGGTGCCGATGCCGGCGCGCGGCCACAGCTTCGCCATTGACGCGGCCGGCGGGCGCGCCGTGGTGTTTGGCCGCCAGCCGGGCTTCTTCGCGCTGGGTTTCGACCTGGACGGCGCGGCCGGGCCCATCGAACTGGAGCTGCCGGAGAGCCGGCATTTCTTCGGTCATGGCGCGTTCTTCGACGACGGCCGGCTGCTGGCCGCCACCGAGAATGATTTCGACGGCGGACGCGGCGTGCTCGGCATCTACGACGCCTCGGCCGGCGGCGCCTACCGGCGCGTGGGCGAATTCGATTGCGGCGGTATCGGCCCGCACGAGGTGCTGCTGCTGCCCGACGGCAAGACGCTGTGCGTGGCCAACGGCGGCATCCTGACGCATCCGGACTACGGCAAGCTGGAGCTGAACCTGGACACGATGCGCCCGTCCCTGGCCTATCTGGACGCGGCCAGCGGCAAGCTGCTCGAGCGGGTGGAACTGGATCCCGCGCTGCACCGGCTGTCGATCCGGCACTTGGCCGTCGCGGCCGACGGCGCGGTGTGGTTCGGCTGCCAGTACATGGGGCCGGCGGGCGACCGGCCCGCGCTGGTCGGCCGGCATCGTCGCGGCCAGGCGCTGGAACTGTTCCCCGGTCCCGGGGATGCCCTGCGACAGATGCGCAACTACATCGGCTCGGTCTCGGCGGACGCGGCCGGCGCGGTGGTGGCCACGTCCAGCCCCGTGGGCGGGCAGGTCATGTACTGGGACGCGGCCAGCGGACGCAGCCTGGGCGTCACTGCCGTGGCGGACGGCTGCGGCGTGGCGCCGGCCAGCGCCGGCGGCTTCCTGGTCAGCAGCGGCCTGGGCGCCATGCTGCGCGCGGATGCGGGCGGGCAGGAGCGGCCGGTGTTGCCGGCTTCGTCGGACCTGTCCTGGGACAATCATTTCCGGCGCGTGCCGGGCGCCGTGGCTTCCCGCCATCCTTACAAAGCTTGACACAAGAAGCCCGCGCCCGCGCCTTGGGCGCCATGGTCTTCTGATAAAGTTTTCGGTCGCATTTTTCGCCGCCGCGCCGCTCGCATGGGCTGGCGGCCGGAGCCGGGCTCATGCCC
>NZ_JCBANG010000023.1:0-73650 GCF_059760905.1 Achromobacter sp. 1011811831 | reverse complement strand
GGCTTTTCCGTAGAGGCCTTGCCTCTGGCTCTAGAGCGCGCCGGTCAGTTCCGGCACGACCTGGAACAGATCGCCGACCAGGCCGTAGTCGGCCACGCCGAAGATCGGGGCTTCCGGATCCTTGTTGATGGCCACGATGACCTTGGAGTCCTTCATGCCGGCCAGGTGCTGGATGGCGCCGGAGATGCCGACGGCCACATACAGCTGCGGGGCCACGATCTTGCCGGTCTGTCCGACCTGCCAGTCGTTCGGCGCGTAACCGGCATCGACCGCCGCGCGCGAAGCGCCCAGCGCCGCGCCCAGCTTGTCGGCCAGCGGGTCCAGGATCTTGAAGTTCTCGGCGCTGCCCAGGCCGCGGCCGCCGGAGACGACGACGCGCGCGCCGGCCAGCTCGGGACGGTCGCTCTTGGCGACTTCACGGCCGACGAAGCTCGACAGGCCCGAGTCGGCCACCGCGGCGGCGTCCTCGATCGCGGCCGAGCCGCCGGTGGCGGCCACCGCGTCAAAGCCGGTGGTGCGCACGGTGATGACCTTGACCGCGTCGGCCGACTGCACCGTGGCGATGGCGTTGCCGGCGTAGATCGGGCGCAGGAAGGTGTCGGCGGATTCCACGCCGATGATGTCCGAGACCTGCGCCACGTCGAGCTTGGCGGCCACGCGCGGGGCCACGTTCTTGCCCGAGGCGGTGGCCGGGAACAGGATGTGGCTGTAGCTCGAAGCCACGGCCAGCACCTGGGCAGCCAGGTTCTCGGCCAGGCCTTCGGCCAGCTGCGGCGCGTCGGCCAGCAACACCTTGGACACGCCGGCGGCCTGCGCGGCCTGCTCGGCCACGGCGCGGGCATTGGCGCCGGCGACCAGCACGTGCACGTCGCCGCCGATCTTGGCGGCGGCGGCGATGGTGTTCAGGGTCGCGCCCTTGAGCTGGGCGTTGTCGTGTTCAGCAATAACCAGCGTCGTCATCTCAGACCACCTTCGCTTCGTTCTTGAGTTTGTCCACCAGCGCCGCCACGTCGGGCACCTTGATGCCGGCCTTGCGCGCCGGCGGCTCGCTGACCTTCAGCGTCTTCAGGCGCGGCGCCGGGTCCACGCCCAGGTCCTGCGGCGTCACGGTGTCCAGCTGCTTCTTCTTGGCCTTCATGATGTTCGGCAGCGTCACGTAGCGCGGCTCGTTCAGGCGCAGGTCGGTGGTGATGATGGCCGGCAGCTTCAGCGACACGGTTTCCAGGCCACCGTCGACTTCGCGCGTGACGTTGACCTTGCCGTCGCCCAGCTCGACCTTGCTGGCGAACGTGGCTTGCGGCCAGTCCAGCAGCGCGGCCAGCATCTGGCCGGTCTGGTTGGCGTCGTCGTCGATCGCCTGCTTGCCCAGGATCACCAGCTGCGGCTGTTCCTTGTCGACCAGCGCCTTGAGCAGCTTGGCCACGGCCAGCGGCTGCAGCTCGGCGTCGGTCTGCACCAGCACGCCGCGATCGGCGCCGATGGCCATCGCCGTGCGCAGGGTTTCCTGGCATTGGGCCACGCCGCAAGACACGGCCACGACCTCGGCCACCGAACCCTTCTCCTTCAGGCGGGTCGCTTCCTCGACGGCGATTTCGTCGAAGGGGTTCATGGACATCTTCACATTGGCGATATCGACGCCAGTCTGATCCGACTTGACGCGCACCTTGACGTTGTAGTCAACGACGCGCTTGACAGGTACCAAAACCTTCATCCCGCTGCCTCCAAATGGAAATAATCACCCGGCAGGCGCCGGGATCGCATTGCACAATTTTTTCCTGATTCTACAGCTTCGCCAGCGCCCGTATGTGAGCGACCACGCTGCGACCCAGGGCGGAAAGGTTGTAACCGCCCTCCAGCGTGCTGACGATCCGCCCCTGGGCATGGCGGTCGGCCACCTCCACGAGCTGTTCGGTGATCCAGGCGTAGTCGGCCTCGACCAGGCCCATCTGGCCCATGTCGTCCTCCCGGTGGGCGTCGAATCCGGCCGACACCAGGATCAGCTCCGGCCGATGCGCCTCCAGCCGCGGCAGCCAAGTGTCCTTGACGATGGACCGGACCGCCGCGCCCGCGGTATAGGCCGGCACCGGCACGTTGAGCATGTTGGCGGCCGGATGGTCCGCGCCGCTGTTGGGAAAGAACGGGTGCTGGAAGAAGCTGCACATCAGCACCCGCTCATCGCCGGCGAAGACATCCTCGGTGCCGTTGCCGTGATGGACGTCGAAATCCACGATGGCCACCCGCGACAGGCCGTGGAAATCCAGCGCGTGGCGGGCCGCGATGGCCACGTTGTTCAGGAAGCAGAAGCCCATGGCCTGGGAACGGCAGGCATGGTGCCCGGGCGGACGCACCGCACAAAAAGCGGTGCGCGCCTCGCCGCCCATGACCGCGTCGACCGCGGCCACGCCCGCGCCGGCCGCGTACAGCGCGGCCTCGTAGGTGTGCGGGTTCATCAGGGTATCGGGATCGATCGGGTAGTAGCCGTGCTCGGGCACATGCTGGCGCAGACTGTCCAGGTACTGAACGGTATGCACCCGCAGGATGTCGTGACGCGAGGCCTGCGGCGCCTGGCGATCGTCGAGATAGGGCATCAGGCCGCTGGCCAACAACTGGTCCAAGATGGCGTCCAGCCTCTGCGGGCTTTCCGGATGCCAACTGCCCATTTCATGCAAGCGGCATGCCGGGTGGGTAAGATACATGGTCTCCATAAGGAAGATTATGTTCATCTGTCGGCGATTACTGCAACTCGGGGCCTTGTCGGCCCTGCTCGCGGGGTGTTCCACCACCGCTCCCTCCGCCCCCCGCTCGTCCTCCGCGCCGGGCGTGTCCGCCGCCAGCGAGGTCCCTGCCGCCCCCATCCGCATCGGCCCGACCGCCCCCGCGCCCGGCGCGGAAACGGCCGACGAAGGCCCCGCCGCGCTCACGCCCAGCGGCGCCCTCAAGCCCGAAGTCCGGCAGTTCCTGGAAGGCCTGTCGGCCGAGCGCAAGCTGTCGCTGGCGCCCATGGTCGCCGCCCTGGAAGGCGCGCGCTACAACGCCACCGTGGCGCGCCTGATCGCGCCGGCGCCGCCTGGAAAGAAGATCTGGCGCAGCTGGCTGACCTATCGCGCACGCTTCGTCGAGCCCAAGCGCATCGGCTGGGGCGTGGAGTTCTACAACGAGCACCGCGACCAATTGAACCAGGCCGCGCAGCGCTTCGGCGTGCCGGCCCCCATCATCGCCTCCATCATCGGCGTCGAAACGCTGTATGGACGCAATATGGGCAATTTCCGCGTGCTGGACGCGCTGACCACGCTGGCCTTCGACTATCCCGATCCGGACAAGCCTGAACGCGCCGCCATGTTCCGAGGCCAGCTCGGGGATTTCCTGACGCTGGTGATGCAGGGCAAGCTCGACCTGGAAACCCGCGGCTCCTACGCTGGCGCCATCGGCATGCCGCAGTTCATGCCGGGCAGCATCATGCGCTACGCCGTCGACGGCGACGACAGCGGCCATATCGATCTGACCAACAGCACCAAGGACGCCATCCTGTCCGTGGGCAGCTTCCTGGCCCAGCACGGCTGGCAGCGCGGCGTGCCCGTGTTCGCGCCGGTGACCCTGCCCGCGGACCCGTCCGCCCTGGTCGACGGCGGCCTGGTGCCCAAGCAAAGCTGGAACACGATCAGCGCCGCCGGCGGCCGCCTGCAGCCCGGCGCCTCCGCCGTTGGCTGGAGCGCCCATCCCCTGGGCATCGTCGATCTGGTCGAAGAGGCACGCGGCACGGCCCAGTACCGCGTCGGCACGCCCAACTTCTTCGCGCTGACGCACTACAACCGCAGCTACTTCTACGCCACCGCCGTGGCCGACCTGGCCGCCGAAATCGAAGCCCGCGCCGGCCGCTGAACGCGACCGGCAAACCGCCCCTCAACCAGCGACTGTTTCAATCCAGGCCGCACGGAGCCGGCTTTGCCGGTCCGTCGCGGCGCCCCCTCGAGGGGGAAGCGCCGAAGGCGCTTCGGGGGTGGTCCTAATTAAACACACCCGTGGACAGGTAGCGGTCGCCCCGGTCGCAGACGATGAAGACGATGGTCGCATCGTTCACCCTTTCGGCCACGCGCAGCGCGGCGACCAGGGCGCCAGCCGACGAAATCCCGGCGAAGATGCCCTCTTCCGCCGCCAACCGGCGCGCCATCTTCTCGGCATCGGCCTGCACGATGGATTCGTAGGCGTCCACGCGGCTGCGGTCGAAGATCTTGGGCAGGTAGGCTTCGGGCCATTTACGGATGCCGGGAATCTGCGAGCCTTCGGCCGGCTGCGCGCCCACCACCTGGATCGCGGCGTTGCGCGACTTCAGATAGGTGGAAACCCCCATGATGGTGCCGGTCGTGCCCATCGCGCTGACAAAGTGCGTGACGCGGCCTTCGGTCTGGTTCCAGATTTCCGGGCCGGTGCCTTCGATGTGCGCGCGTGGATTGTCCGGATTGGCGAACTGGTCCAGCACCACGCCGCGGCCATCAGCCTGCATCTCGGTGGCCAGATCCCGGGCGTACTCCATGCCGCCCTTGTCGGCCGGCGTGAGGATCAGCTCGGCGCCATAGGCGGCCATGGCCGCGCGGCGCTCGACGGACAGGTTGTCAGGCATGATCAGGATCATGCGGTAGCCGCGCATGGCGGCGGCCATCGCCAGGGCGATGCCGGTATTGCCGCTGGTGGCCTCGATCAAGGTATCGCCGGGCTTGATGTCGCCACGTGCCTCGGCATGGGCGATCATGGACAGCGCTGGCCGGTCCTTGACCGACCCGGCGGGGTTGTTGCCCTCAAGCTTGGCCAGGATGACATTGCCGCGCGCCGCGCCCGCAGCTCCGGGAATACGCTGCAGACGCACGAGCGGCGTATTGCCGACGGTCTGCTCGATGGTGGGGTAGTTCGTAGTCATGGAGCCGATCATAACCCCGGCGCGCGCGCGCCAGCCGCAAAAGCCGCGCCGGCGCCAGGGGCACGCCCGCCGTCCTTCACGCCCGGCAACGTGAAGGACGGCATGGCTTACTGCCTGGCCTTCGCGGCGGATCCGCCCTTGGCGGGCTGGGCCGCGCCAGCCGGGGCGCCGCCCTTGCCCGCCGACGTGGCGGCGCCTTGCGCGGCATTCTGCGCAGCGCCATCGGCGCCGCCCACCGTCAGTCCGGCTGCCTGCAGCGCCTTGGCCTTCTTCGGGCCGATGCCGCGCACGCGCTCGGCCAGATCGTCCAGCGATTCGAAGGCGCCAGCGCGTTCGCGCTCCTGCACGATGGTCCGCGCCGTGCTGGGGCCGATCCCGCTGACCGACTCCAGCTGCTGCGCAGTGGCGCTGTTGACGTCGACGGCCGAGGCCGTGGCGGCCGCCAGCGCCATGCCCGCTGCCGCCAGCAGACGCCACATGGATCCTGCCATGACCCGGCTCAGGCTGCGGGGACGGCGCCATGGCGTGCGCCAAGGCCAGCCTGGCAGGGACATCGCGCCCGGACGCGGCGCCTTCGCCAGCCGGGAATCAGGAAGATGCGGCGCGGCGTCGGCCTGGTTGCCGGACGGCGGGCGCGGCGCCGGACGCCGGCCGGACGCCTGCAGCAGGATGGAGGGAATGGCGGCCAGCCGGGACGAGATGGCGGACGGAATAGCGTATGCACGCATGCGGATCTCCTGAAAGGAAGCGGACGCGACGGTTGTCGCGCCACCCTCAAATCATGGCGATCGCCGACGGCCGGCGGCGCGGCGGTGAACGGAAACATCCACGTCGGCAAGTACGCGTGCCGGGAATGCGCCAGCCGCCCATGAAAAAGCCGCCGGCATGACCAGGCATGGCGGCGGCTTGTTCCGGCCCGGCCAGGCCGGCGTCCGGCAGCAGCTTACTTGCGTGCGCGCCAGTAGCGCACGTACTCGGCCACGCCCGTCTGCACGTCGCGCATCGGCGCGGTGAAGCCGGCGGCGCGCAGGCGCGACACGTCCGCCTGGGTATAGCTCTGGTAGCGTCCCTTCAGGTCGTCCGGGAACGGGATATAGCGGATCAGGTCCAGCTCCACCAGCTGCGCCAGCGACAGCTCGGCCTCGCCGCGCTCGGCGCGCAGCGTGTTGACCACGGCGGCGGCCACGTCATTGAACGGCTGCGCGCGGCCCGTGCCGCAATTGAAGATGCCCGAGGTGCCCGGGTTGTCCAGGAAGTGCAGATTCACGGCCACCACGTCCTCCACCGAAATGAAGTCGCGGCTCTGGCCGCCGTCCACATAGCCGTCCCAGCCCGCGAACAGGCGTACGTGGCCATGTTCCAGGAACTGGTTCATGTTGTGGAAGGCGACCGAGGCCATGCGCCCCTTGTGCTGTTCATGCGGACCGTAGACATTGAAGTAGCGCAGGCCCACGACCTGGGCCTTGAGCGTGTCCATGCGGGTGCGCAGCACCTGGTCGAACAGCAGCTTGGAATAACCGTAGACGTTCAGCGGACCTTCGTTGGCGGGATCTTCGACATACACCGACGAACCGCCATACACCGCCGCCGAGGACGCGTAGATGAACGGGATCGCGCGCGCCTGGCAGAACTCGAACAGTTCCAGCGTGACGCGGTAGTTGTTGTCGAGCATGTAGCGGCCGTTGCGCTCGGTGGTGTCCGAGCAGGCGCCCTGGTGCAGAACCGCGCGGACGTGCGACAGGCTGCCGTCCAGCACGCGGCGGCGGAAATCATCCTTGTCCATGTAGTCCGCGATCTTGCAGTCCACCAGATTGACGAACTTGTCGCCTTCGGTCAGGTCGTCGACCGCCAGGATGTCGGTGATGCCTCGGCGGTTCAGGCCGCGCACCAGGTTGCTGCCGATGAAGCCAGCGGCTCCGGTAACGATGATCATGCTGTTTCTCCTGCCAATTCCGCGGCGGTGACGACGGAGGTGCCGAGCTTGCCCACGGCGATGCCGCCGGCCTTGTTGGCCCAGGCCATGGCCTCGGCCCAGGGCAGGCCCACGGCACGCGTGACGGCCAGCGTCGCCAGCACGGTGTCGCCCGCGCCGGACACGTCGAACACCTCATGCGCCTGGGCGTCGATATGGTCGCGGCCGGCGTCGGTGAACAAGGTCATGCCCTGCTCGGAACGGGTCACGAGCAAGGCTTCCAGATCCAGGTCGGCGCGCAGTTGCTGCGCCCGACCGGTCAGTTCGGATTCGGAATTCCAGCGGCCCACGGCCTGCTGCATTTCCGAGCGGTTGGGCGTCACCAGCGTGGCACCGCGATAACGCGAATAATCGTCGCCCTTGGGATCCACCAGCACGGGAATGCCCGCCGCGCGCGCCTGAATCAGCAGCGGCTCGACGCGCGTCAGCACGCCCTTGGCATAGTCCGACAGCACCACCACGTCGTGGTTGGGCAGGTGGCGGGCAAAGGCGGCATCGATGCCGTCAAGCGCGGCTGTTTCCGGATGCTGCTCGAAATCGACCCGCAGCAACTGCTGCTGGCGGCCGAGCACCCGCATCTTCAACGTGGTGTGCAGCGAGGGATCGACGATCAGCTCGCCTTCGATGCCGGCCTCTCGCGCCAGCTTGCGCACGCTGGCGCCGGCCTCGTCCTCGCCCAGCACGCCGATCAGCGTGACATGTCCGCCCAGGGCCGCGACGTTGCGCGCCACGTTGGCCGCGCCGCCGAGCCGGTCTTCACGGCGTGCCACGCGCACCACCGGCACCGGCGCCTCGGGCGAGATGCGTTCCACTTCGCCGAACCAGTAACGGTCCAGCATCACATCGCCAACCACGAGCACACGGCTGCGCGCGATGGTTTCGGCGGGAAATGAGCTCATTCAAGTTCCTCGAGACGGCGCGGCGCGTAGGTTTCCCACGCGTTGCAGCCAGGACATTGCCAATAGAAACGACGCGCCTGAAAACCGCAGCTGCGGCAGGCATAGCGGTCCAGCCGCTGCGTATGCTTGTGGATCAGGCTGCGCAGCAGGGTCAGGTCCGCGCCCTGCACGGGGCCGTCTTCGGCCGCGCCTTCGCCGTTGGCCAGCTCGGCCTCCAGCAGGCGGTCTAGGCCCAGCAGCGAGGGATGATGACGCAACGCGCCACGGGCGAACGCCCAGGCGGGCGAGGCGCCCTGCTGCACGCGCAGTTCACGGAAGATCACGTTGAACAGATCCAGCGAGGCGTGCCGCGCGTACTGGCGTTGCAGCAGGTCCAGCCCGGCCGCTTCCTGGCCGGCCGCGCGGTAGTTGGCCAGCACCTGTTCGGCCACCAGCCCGGCATACTCGGGCGCGTCGGTCATCACGGATTCGAGATACAGGCGCTCGCGCTTGGGATCCTGCTCCAGCAAGGCCACGCGAGCGTGCAGCATGGCCGTGCGCACCGTCGTGCCCTTGCTCGTGACGGCCGTGTCGCCGATCGTCAGCGCATGGTCGGCGGCCTCGAGCGCGACATGCGCCGCGTCCAGGTCGGCCGGCTTGGCCTGCAGCGCGGTCTGCGCCTGTTCGCAGTAGTAATGGACGATCTGCGGCACGGGTTCGTCAACCAGCCCGTGCAGGGTCTTGACGGCCTCGATCGCGCGCGGCCAATCGTGTTCCGACTCGTAGATGCGGATCAGCGAGCGCAGCGCCGGCAAGGCGTAGCGGGTGTCCTTGAGCTGCTCGAAACCGCTTTCGGCGCGATCGAGCATGCCGGCCTTCAGGAAGTCCTGGGCCAGTTCGTGCTGCGCGTGCTCGCGCTCGGCGGACGGCAGATCGGATCGGTTCAGGAGGCTCTGGTGCACGCGGATAGCGCGCTCCATCTCGCCGCGGCGCCGGAACAGGCTGCCCAGCGCGAAGTGCAATTCGGTCGTCTCGGGATCGAGCTTGGCGACCTCGACGAAGGCGTCGATGGCGCGGTCCGGTTGCTCATTGAGCAGGAAGTTCAGCCCGCGAAAATAGGAATCCGGCAGGCTGCGGGTTTCACGCAGCATTTGCCGGATGTCGAAACGCGCGGCCAGCCAGCCGAGCGCGAACAGCACCGGCACGAAAATCAACCACCAAGGTTCAAAATCCACTGTACGGGCTCTTGAAGAAATTCAGTTATTCGTGGGCAGGCGCGCCCCACGTCCTGCAAAAAACCGACGGGTGCCACGCCATCCCGTGGATCCGGCTCCGCCGGCCCGCGGGCGCCTTGAGTGCCCGCCTGATGGAAGCGCACCGCGCGGCGGGTACGGGCCTTTACAGCGGCGACATGGGCGCCACGGCTTCCGGCGGCACGGACGGCGTCGTGCCATTCACGGCGGCCTGCACGCGGTCGAGCTCGCGGCGCAGGCGCATGGCCTCGCGGCGGCGGCGCATGGCGGCCGGCACGGTCAGCAGCAGGCCGAACAGCGCGCCCAGCACGAACACCACCAGCATGACGACGATCAGCGGCACGTCCTGGACCACGTAATCGGCATAGAACCGGACTTCCACGGGATTGGTGTTCTTCAGCGCGAACATCAAAACCGCGACGAACACGAGCAATCGCAGGGCCCAGACAAGGTAGCGCATGGCGCATGCTCCAGAAAAATCGAGGCGTCAATTGTAAGCGACAAGCGCGCCTTGCCGCGGACTTGATGCGGCGCCCAAAAAAACAAAGCCCCTTGATCGCTCAAGGGGCTTTGCTCGGGGTCAGATCCGCCACGAAGGCAGCCTGGTCCTGCCGGCCATCAGTGCATGGCGTGCAGACCCGCCAGAGACGGCATCGGTTCGCTCGATCCGGAAGATTGAGCGTCCTCTTCGTTGCCGCCGACCAGGTCCACCCGCTCGCGCAATTCCTTGCCCGCCTTGAAATGCGGCACCTGCTTGCCAGGCACCAGCACCTGTTCGCCGGACTTCGGGTTGCGCCCGACGCGGGGAGACCGCTGGGACAACGAGAAGCTGCCAAAACCGCGGATCTCGATGCGCTGGCCCGAGGCCAGGGCCTGGGTCATCGCATCAAGCACGGTCTTGACCGCGTAGTCGGTGTCCCGGGCGGCCAGCTGAGGATAGCGGGCCGCCAGGGCGGCGATCAGCTCCGACTTGGTCACGTATTAACCGTCGTTGCGCTGTTGGTCCAGCTTGGCCTTGAGCAGCGCGCCGAGGTTGGTGGTGCCCGACGAGGCGCTGGCTTCCGACATGCGCTGGATCGTTTCGGCGGTCTCGGCGTTGTCGCGGGCCTTGATCGACAGCTGGATCGAACGCGTCTTGCGGTCGATGTTGACGATCATGGCTTCGATGTTCTCGCCGGCCTTCAGGACGGTGGTGGCATCTTCGACGCGGCCCGAGGAGATCTCGGAAGCGCGCAGGTAGCCCTCGACGTCCACGGACAGCGTGATCACGGCGCCCTTGGCTTCGACCGACTTGATGGTGCCCGGAACCACGGCGCCCTTGTCGTAGGTGGCGACGAAGTTGTTGAAGGGGTCGCCTTCCAGCTGCTTGATGCCCAGCGAGATGCGTTCCTTGTCGGTATCGATGCCCAGAACCACGGCTTCGATCTCGTCGCCCTTCTTGAAGTTGCGCACGGCTTCTTCGCCGGTTTCCGTCCACGACAGGTCGGACAGGTGAACCAGGCCGTCGATGCCGCCGGGCAGGCCGACGAACACGCCGAAGTCGGTGATCGACTTGATGGCGCCGCGGACCTTGTCACCACGCTTGAAGTTGGTGGCGAACTCTTCCCACGGGTTCTGGCGGCACTGCTTCATGCCCAGCGAGATGCGGCGACGGTCTTCGTCGATCTCCAGGACCATGACTTCGACTTCTTCGCCCAGGGTCACGACCTTGCGCGGATCGACGTTCTTGTTGGTCCAGTCCATTTCGGAGACGTGCACCAGGCCTTCGATGCCGGCTTCGACTTCAACGAACGCGCCGTAGTCGGTCAGGTTCGTGACCTTGCCGAACAGGCGGGTGCCCTGCGGGTAGCGGCGAGCCAGGCCCACCCACGGATCTTCGCCCAGCTGCTTGACGCCCAGCGAGACGCGGCTCTTTTCCTGGTCGAACTTGAGGACCTTGGCTTCGACTTCCTGACCCACTTGCAGGACTTCGGACGGGTGACGGACACGGCGCCAGGCCATGTCGGTGATGTGCAGCAGGCCGTCGATGCCGCCCAGGTCCACGAACGCGCCGTAGTCGGTGATGTTCTTGACCACGCCCTTGACCACAGCACCTTCGTGCAGGGTTTCGAGCAGCTTCTGGCGCTCTTCGCCCATGCTGGCTTCCAGCACCTGGCGACGCGACAGCACGACGTTGTTGCGCTTGCGGTCGAGCTTGATGACCTTGAATTCGAGGGTCTTGCCTTCGTACGGGGTGGTGTCCTTGACCGGACGCAGGTCCACCAGCGAACCCGGCAGGAACGCGCGGATGCCGTTGGTCATGACGGTCAGGCCGCCCTTCACCTTGCCGGTGATGGTGCCGGTGACCAGCTCGCCGTTTTCCAGGGCCTTTTCCAGTTGCAGCCAGGCCGACAGGCGCTTGGCGCGGTCACGCGACAGGATCGTGTCGCCGTAGCCGTTTTCCAGCGAATCGATCGCCACCGAGACGAAATCGCCGGGTTGCACTTCGAGCTCGCCCTGGTCGTTCAGGAACTCTTCCAGGGGGATCAGCGCTTCGGACTTCAGGCCGGCGTTGACGACGACGAAGTTGTGGTCGACGCGCACGACTTCGGCGCTGATGACCTCGCCGGACTTCATGTCCTGGCTCTTGAGGCTTTGTGCGAAAAGGTCGGCGAAGCTTTCGCCGCCGGTGGCGGTAGTGGAAACGGAAGACATGGGGTTGAAATCCATTAGGCCGAAATGGCCGTTAAGAACACACCACAGCGGATTGCCCGCCGCAGTGGAGTCAAAGTACCTGCTTGCCCGCCTGGTCTTCGGGTTCCCTGAGGGGATGTCCCGCGAAGAAGGCCGGCCCGTCAGCAGGGCCAAGAAAAACGGGCTCGAAAAACCTGAATGAGCAAAAGCTCGCGTCAGGCGTTTCCGGATTCCCGCCAGAAATCCAGGATGGCTTGCACGGTTTCCGTGATCGTCAGATTCGACGAATCCAGCACCCGGGCATCCTTCGCGGGAGCGAGCGGCGCGGCCGCGCGCTGGGTATCGCGCGCATCCCGCTCGCGCATATCCCGCAAGAGGTCGTCAAGATTAGCAGAAATTCCCTTTTCGATCAACTGCTTACGCCGCCTCTCCGCCCGCGCGACCACGTCGGCCACCAGGAAGACCTTGAGGGACGCATCGGGGAACACCACCGTGCCCATGTCGCGCCCGTCGGCCACCAGGCCCGGCAACACGCGGAAGGCCCGCTGACGCTCCAGCAGCGCCTGGCGCACGCCGGGAAACGCCGCCACGCGGGAAGCGAAGTTGCCCACCTCTTCCCGGCGTATCTCGTGGCCGACGTCGCCGCCTTCCAGATAGACGTGCGGCCCGTCGAAGCGCACATCCAGCGTCTCGGCGACCCGGGCCACCGCCGGCTCGTCCTCGGCGGCCACGCCCTGGCGCATGGCGGCCAGGGCCGTCAGGCGGTAGAGCGCGCCGCTGTCCAGCACATCCCAGCCCAGCGCCTTGGCGACGCGGTGGGCCACGGTGCCCTTGCCGGAGGCGGTCGGCCCGTCGATGGTGATGATGGGCGCGGCAACAACGGGATTTGCGGAGGTAGCGGTCATGAATCGCAGAATAAGGCTCAGGCCGAAACCAGGCCTGCGTATACGTCAAAGTAACCCGGGAACGTCTTGCTGACGCAGCCCGGATCGAGAATGCGCACGGCGGCCGGGCCGAAAGCGGCCAGGGAGAAGCACATGGCCATGCGATGGTCGTCCCAGGTGCCGATGTGCGCGTCGCGCCAGCCGCCCCCGGCTGGCGGCGTCACGCGCAGCCAATCCGGCCCCGATTCGACGGTCGCGCCCAGCTTCTCCAGCTCGGTCTGCATGGCATGGATGCGGTCGGTTTCCTTCACGCGCCAGCTGCCGATGTTGCGCAGCCGGCACGGACCGTCGGCGTACAGGGCCAGCGCGGCCGCGGTCATGGCCGCGTCGGGAATCAGGTTGAAATCGGTATCGAAGGCCTTGAGCCGCCCGCCGTCGGCGACGTTCAGGCCGCTGACCTCGATCCAGTCCGGGCCGTAGCTGACCGCGGCGCCCATGTCCGCCAGGGTCTGGGCGAAGCCCACGTCGCCCTGGATGCTGTCGGCGCCCACGCCGTTGACCCGCAGCGGACCTCCGCCGATCGCGCCCAGCGCCAGGAAGTACGACGCCGTGGATGCGTCGCCCTCGACCGCGATGCGGCCCGGGCTGCGGTAGGCGGCGCCGCCTTCGATCACGAAGCGGCTCCAGCCGTCGCGACGCACGGTGACGCCGAAGCGCGCCATCAGGTTCAGCGTGATCTCGATATACGGCTTGGAAATCAGCTCGCCGACGACTTCGATCGTCATCGGCTTGCCGCTGCGGCCGGCCTCGATCGGGGCGGCCAGCAGCAAGGCGGTCAGGAACTGGCTGGACACCGAGCCCTGCACCCGCGTGACGGCGCCGGCGATAACTTCGCCGCGACCGATATGGAGCGGCGGATAGCCCGGCTGTCCCAGGTAGCCGACGCGGGCGCCCAAGGCATTGAGGGCATCGCCCAGGTCGCCGATCGGACGCTCGTGCATGCGCGGCACGCCGGACAGCTTGTAGTCGCCGCCCATCAGGGCCAGCGCGGCGGTGAGCGGACGGATCGCGGTGCCGGCGTTGCCCATGAACAGCTCGGCGCTTTCGACAGGAAAGCGCCGCACGCCCTCGACGGTGACCCGGCCCGCGTCCAGTTCGGACACACTCACGCCCAGCTGCCGCAAGGCGGTCAGCATGACGCGGGTGTCGTCCGAATCCAGCAAGCCGGTGATTTCGGTGCGCCCCTCGGCCAGCGCCGCCAGCAGCAGCACGCGGTTGGAAATGCTCTTCGAACCCGGCAGGGACATCTCGCCCCGGGCGCGCCGCACGCGCGGCAGATCAAGATAAGGCAAAGCACCCATTCAGCTACTCCTTGCGCCAGTTGCGGCGCGCCTGCGCCGCCGTTTCCAGCAATGCCTGCAGGCCGGCGCCATCGCCATCCGCGATCGCGCGTTCGGCGCGGTCCAGCACGGCGCGCACCTCGCCCAGTTCCGTCAGCATGGCATCGCGGTTGGACAGGAAGATGTCCCGCCACATTTCCGGCGAGCCGGCCGCGATGCGCGTGAAATCCCGAAAACCGCTGCCCGCCAGCTCCAGCCGGCGACGGGCGTCGGCGGCTGTGGCCACCTGTTCCATGTAGACGGCGGACAGCAGGTGCGGCAGATGGCTGACCGAGGCGAACACGCGGTCATGCGCCTGCGCATCCATGTCGACCACCGTCGCGCCGCAAGCCTGCCAGGCTGCGCGCACGCGCGCCACGTCCGCCGCCGCGTTCTCGGGCAGCGGCGTGAGCACCACATTGCGCCCGCGGTACAGGTCGGCGTCGGCCGCCTCGGGTCCGGTGCGTTCCGCGCCGGCGATGGGATGTCCGGGCACGAACTGCGCGCAACGCTCGCCCAAGGCGGCGCGCGCCACCTCGACCACCTCGGCCTTGGTGCTGCCGGCGTCCGTCAGGATCGCGCGCGGCGCAAGCGTGGGCAGCATCCTGACCAGCAGGTCGCGCAGGCCGCCCACGGGCGTGGCCAGCAGGATCACGTCCGCCCGGGCCCCGGCGGCCTCGGCGCTGACGGCCTCGTCGATCAGGCCCAGTTCCACGGCGCGCGCCAGCGATTGCGCATTGCGCCCTACCCCCAGCACTTTGCCGACCTTGCCGGCGCGGCGCAGCGCGGCGGCGAACGAACCGCCGATCAAGCCCACGCCCGCCACGGCCAGGACAGGAATCAGGGGGCCAGCGGCCCCCTGATCGGTGGAAGCGGAAACACCGTTCATGCGGCCAGGATCGCGCTCAGCGCCTCGATGAAACGGGCGTTTTCCTGCGGCAGTCCGATGGACACGCGCAGCCATTCCGGCAGGCCGTCGCCCGCCACCGGACGCACGATCACGCCGCGCTTGAGCAATTCCAGATTGATGCGGGGCGCGTCGCCCACATGCACCAGCACGAAGTTGCCGTAGCTGGGCACGAAGCGCAGCTTGAGCGCGTCGAAGGCCTGGCACAGCTGGGCCTTGCCCGCCTTGTTGGTGGCATAGGCCTCTTCCAGGTAGGCGCTGTCGGCCAGCGCGGCGATGGCGGCGGCCTGGGCCAGCGTGTTGACGTTGAACGGCTGGCGCACGCGGTTCAGCAGGTCGGTCAGCGCCGGCTGCGACACCGCGAAGCCCACGCGCAGGCCGGCCAGGCCGTAAGCCTTGGAGAAGGTGCGCGAGACGATCAGGTTCGGATAGCGGCGCGCCAGCGCGGTGCTGTCGAAACGGAATTCCGGGTCCAGGTATTCGTTGTAGGCCTCGTCAAGCACCACGGTCACGCGGTCGCCATGGGCGGCCTGCACGCGCTCCAGGAAAGCAGCGACCTGCTCGCCCGGCACGAAGGTGCCGGTAGGATTGTTCGGGTTGGCGATGAAGACCACGCGGGTGTCGTCGGCAATGGCGTCGAACATCGCGTCCAGGTCATGGCCGTAGTCCTTGGCCGGCACCACGATGTGGCGCGCGCCGCGCGCCTGCGTGGCCAGCCGGTAGACGGCGAAGGAATGCTGCGCGTACACGGCCGAGGCGCCCGGCTCCAGCAGCGCCAGCGCCACGATTTCCAGGATGTCGTTGGAACCGTTGCCCAGCGTGATCCAGTTCATCGGCACGCCGTAGCGCGTTGCCAGCGCCGACTTCAGGTCGAAGCCGTTGGGGTCCGGATAGCGCGCCAGCGACTCGGCCGCCGCCAGCATGGCCGCGCGCGCCGACTTGGGCATGCCCAGCGGGTTTTCATTCGACGCCAGCTTGACGATGCCGGCCGGATCCAGCCCGAACTCGCGGGCCAGTTCCTCGATGGGCTTGCCCGCCTGGTAGGGCGCGATGGCGCTGACGTGGGCGGGGGCGACGAGAGGCTTGGATGCGTTGGTCATGGTGAGGGCTCACGGCGCCGGGTAGGAACCCAGCACCTTCAGATAGGCGACCTGCGCCTGCAGGGTGGCGAGGGCACTGGCGACGTTTTCGTCGTTGCGGTGTCCCAGGACATCGACGTAGAAATAGTATTCCCACTGGCCGGTGCGGGCCGGGCGCGACTCGAAGCGCGTCATGGACACGCCATTGGCCGCCAGCGGCGCCAGCATTTCATAGACGGCGCCGGCGCGGTTCGGCACGGCCAGGATCAGGCTGGTCTTGTCCTGCCCGCTGACCAGCGGCTCGATATAGCCGATGGCCAGGAAGCGCGTGCGGTTGTGCGGATCGTCCTGGATGCCGGAGGCCACGACCTGCAATCCCCAGGCGGGCGCGGCCACTTCGCCGGCGATCGCCGCGACGGACGGATCGGCGGCGGCCATGCGCGCCGCTTCCGAATTGCTGGCGGCGGCCACGCGCTCGACATCGGGATAGTTGCGGGTCAGCCAGCCCTGGCACTGGGCCAGCGCCTGCGGATGGGCGGCGATGGCCTTGATGCCATCCATGCCGCCGGATTTCGACATCAGGCAATGACGGATCACCAGCGAACGCTCGCCCAGGATCTTCAGCGGCGTGTTCAGTAACAGGTCCAGGCTGCGGTTGACGGCGCCCTCGGTGGAGTTTTCCACCGGCACCATGCCCACGTCGGCCTGGCCGGCCTCGACGGCGCGGAACACTTCATCGAAGGACGGGCACGGCAGCTTCTGCACCGCGTGTCCGAAATGCTCCAGCGCCGCCTGCTCGGAAAACGAGCCTTGCGGACCCAGGTAGGCAACCGTCATGCCGCGCTCCAGGCCGCGACAGGCCGAGATGATTTCCGTCCAGACCGACGCCACGGCGGCGTTCGGGAAGGGACCGGGATTCAGTTGCTGCAAGCGGCGGATGACCTCGGCCTCGCGCTCGGGCCGCAGCACCGGGCCGTCGGCCTGGGCAGCATGCTTGGCCTCGCCCACTTCCTGCGCGGCGCGGGCGCGCTGCGACAGCAGGTCGAGGATCTGCGCATCGAGCGCATCGATGCGGTCGCGCAACGGGCGCAGCGTGCGCTGCAGCTCTTCATCCATGGCGGCGCTCGAATTCTTTCAGGTAGGCGACCAGGTCCTGCACCGCGGCCAGCGGCACGGCGTTGTAGATGGAAGCGCGCATGCCGCCCACGCTCTTGTGCCCCTTCAGCTGCGTCAGGCCGGCGGCCTCGGCGCCCTGCAGGAAGGCATCGTTGAGCGAATCGTCGCGCAGCACGAACGGCACATTCATGCGCGAGCGCACGGGCGCGTGGATCGGATTGCGGTAGAAGCTGGTGCTGTCCAGGTAGCCGTACAGCAGGTCGGCCTTGGCCTTGTTGGCGGCCTCCATGCCGGCCACGCCGCCGTTGGCCTTGACCCACTTGAACACGAGCCCGGCGACGTAGATCGCGAAGGTGGGCGGCGTGTTGTAGCGCGAGTGCTCGGCGGCGACATTGGCGTAGTCGAAAGCCGACGGGCAGATCGGCAAGGCGTGGCCGATCAGGTCGCGGCGGGCGATGACCATGGTCACGCCGGCCGGGCCGGCGTTCTTCTGCGCGCCGGCGTACACCATGCCGCAGCGCGCGACGTCCAGCGGACGCGACAGGAAATGCGAGGACGCGTCCACGACCAGCGGCACATCGGGCGCGCCCAGCGCGGCCGTGTCGGGCCAGTCGAGGAACTCCACGCCGCCGATGGTCTCGTTGCTGCACAGGTGCAGGTAGGCGGATTCCTTGCGCACCTGCCAGGTGTCCGTGGCGGGCACCCAGGTGAACGGGGCCTGCTCGCGGCCGTCCAGCTGCGCCGCCTGGGCGCTGCTGGCGGCGATGTGGGCGCTGCCGTAGCGCCCGGCTTCGGCGTGCGAACGCTTGGACCAATGGCCCGTGACGACGAAGTCCGCGGCCGGCGTGCCGCGGCGTCCCATGAGATTCATGGGAACGATGGCGTTTTCCCCGGAACCGCCGCCCTGCATGAACATGACGGCGTAGTCGGCCGGCAGGTTCAGCAGCTCGCGCAGATCGCTTTCGGCTTCATCGCAGATCTGCACGAAATGCTTGCCGCGATGGCTCATTTCCATCACCGACATGCCGCTGCCGTTCCAGTCCAGCATTTCCGCGGCGGCTTGCCGCAATACCACCTCGGGCAGGGCCGAGGGGCCAGCCGAGAAGTTCCAGGGGCGGGCCATTATTGCTCCGTAGGTTCCGTCGAATCCGTTGCGTCGCCGCCTTCGTCGCCGGCGTCCTGGTCGTTCCCGTCCAGGTCGCTGTCGTCGTCGGCATCGCTTTCCACCACGCGCCGCACGCCGGACAGCGAGCTGCCGTCATCGACGTTGATCAGCGTCACGCCTTGCGTGGCGCGGCCCATTTCGCGGATTTCCGCGACGCGGGTGCGCACCAGCACGCCGCCGGTGGTGATCAGCATGATTTCATCCGACGGCATGACCAGCACGGCGCCGACCACCTTGCCGTTGCGCGAGCTGGTCTGGATGGCGATCATGCCCTTGGTGCCGCGGCCATGGCGCGTGTACTCGGTGATCGGCGTGCGCTTGCCGTAGCCGTTCTCGGTGGCGGTCAGCACGCTTTGCGTCTCGTCGCCGGCGACCAGCAGCGCGATCACCGTCTGGGTGTCCTCGAGCTGCATGCCGCGCACGCCGCGCGCGTTGCGGCCCATCGGACGCACGTCGTTCTCGTCGAAGCGCACGGCCTTGCCGGCGTCAGAGAACAGCATGACGTCATGCTTGCCGTCGGTCAGGTCGGCGCCGATCAGGTAATCGCCGTCGTCCAGGTCCACGGCGATGATGCCGGCCTTGCGCGGGTTGGAGAAATCGGACAGCGGGGTCTTCTTGACCGTGCCGCGCGTGGTCGCCATGAACACGTAGTGGTCATCGCTGAATTCCTTGACCGGCAGCACCACGGTGATCTTCTCGCCGTCAGCCAGCGGGAACATGTTCACGATGGGCTTGCCGCGCGAGTTGCGCGTGCCTTGCGGCACTTCCCAGACCTTCAGCCAGTACACGCGGCCGCGATTCGAGAAGCACAGCAGGAAGTCGTGCGTGTTGGCGATGAACAGCTGGTCGATCCAGTCGTTTTCCTTCATCGCCGTGGCCTGCTTGCCGCGGCCGCCGCGCTTCTGCGAACGGTACTCGGACAGCGGCTGGCTCTTGATGTAGCCGCCGTGCGACAGCGTCACGACCATGTCGGTGGGCGTGATCAGGTCCTCGGTGTCGAGTTCGGTCGCGTTGAGCTCGATGTCGGAACGGCGCGTGTCCTTGGCGCCGGTCGAGAACTCGGCCTTGATGGCCTGCAGTTCCTCGCCAATGATGGTGGTGATGCGCTCCGGACGGGCCAGGATGTCGAGCAGGTCGGCGATGGTGGACATGATGTCCTTGTATTCGCCAACGATCTTGTCCTGCTCCAGGCCGGTCAGGCGCTGCAGGCGCATGTTCAGGATTTCCTGCGCCTGCGTATCGCTCAGGCGATACATTCCATCGCCCTGCAGGCCGAACTCCGCGCCCAGGTCGTCGGGACGGAACGCCTCGCGGCCGCCCGGCGTGTCGCCATCGGCACGCGACAGCATCTCGCGCACCAGCGACGAATCCCACGAACGCGCCATCAGTTCCTGGCGCGCGACGGGAGGCGTCGGCGCCGCCTTGATGATGGCGATGAAGTCGTCGATGTTGGCCAGCGCCACGGCCAGGCCTTCCAGCACGTGGCCGCGCTCGCGCGCCTTGCGCAGCTGGAACACGGTGCGGCGCGTGACCACTTCCCGGCGATGCTGCAGGAAGTAGTCCAGCATCTGCTTCAGGTTGAGCAGGCGCGGCTGGCCGTCGACCAGCGCCACCAGGTTCATCCCGAAGGTGTCCTGCAGCTGCGTGTTCTTGTAGAGGTTGTTCAGCACCACCTCGGGCACTTCGCCGCGCTTGAGCTCGATGACCAGGCGCATGCCGTCCTTGTCCGACTCGTCGCGGATGTCGGAAATGCCCTCGATCTTCTTGTCGTTGACCAGCTCAGCGATGCGTTCCTGCAGCGTCTTCTTGTTGACCTGGTAGGGGATCGCGTCGACCACGATGGCCTGGCGGTTGCCCTTTTCAAGGTCTTCGAAGTGCGTCTTGGCGCGCATGATCACGCGGCCGCGGCCGGTGCGGTAGCCTTCGCGCACGCCCGACATGCCGTAGATGATGCCGCCCGTGGGGAAGTCCGGCGCCGGGATGAGCTCGATCAGCTCGTCGACCGTGCAATTCGGATTGCGCAGGCAGTACAGGCAGCCGTCGACGACTTCCTGCAGGTTGTGGGGCGGAATGTTGGTGGCCATGCCCACTGCGATGCCCGAGCTGCCGTTGACCAGCAGGTTGGGCAGCCGCGACGGCAATAGCAGCGGCTCTTGCTCGCTGCCGTCGTAGTTGGGGCCGAAGTCCACGGTTTCCTGGTCGATGTCGGCCAGCAGTTCGTGGGCGATCTTGGCCAGGCGGATTTCGGTGTAACGCATCGCCGCCGCGTTGTCGCCGTCGATCGAGCCGAAGTTGCCCTGGCCGTCGACCAGCATGTAACGCATGGAGAAATCCTGCGCCATGCGGACGATGGTGTCATAGACGGACTGGTCGCCGTGGGGGTGGTATTTACCGATGACGTCCCCGACGATACGCGCCGACTTCTTGTAGGCGCGGTTCCAGTCGTTGTTCAGTTCGTGCATCGCGTAGAGCACGCGCCGGTGGACGGGCTTGAGGCCGTCCCGCACATCCGGAAGCGCCCGGCCTACGATCACGCTCATCGCGTAATCAAGGTAGCTGCGGCGCATCTCTTCTTCCAGCGATACCGGAAGCGTCTCCTTGGCAAAGGAATCCATATATATAACGACAGAATCGTGTAAGGAGGAACCCGGGCCGGGTAAACGGGAAATTCTATCATTCGATTCAAGTAGCGGTTCCCTGGCCGCCTGGACACCATCCAGCCCGGCCCGCATCCGGCAAGGCTCGCGGCATGCCGGGAAGACCGCCGCCAGGCCTGTTGCCAAAAACCAACATGGAAAACGGGTGGAGCGCCGAAATCGCCATATCCAGCGCCAATGCGCCTCTCCAGGGAAGCCAAAGCCCCCCAAATGCCTTAAGATTGTTTCCAGCACGCAGGAAACCCAGTAGCTATTCCTTTGAACCAGCTCTTGGCGTTGCTATACTGGCCCCGTTTTCCTGATATGCGGCGGGGGTTCGCTGCGAGTCACTTATCCAGCTTCAAGCTCAACGAGGAGAAACATGAACAAACCCTCCAAATTCGCTCTGGCGCTCGCCTTCGCCGCCGTCACGGCCTCGGGTGTAGCCTCGGCCCAGTCCTACCCCAACACGGTGGACAACTGGCGCAACCCGTTCGGTAACGTTTGGAAGAACGGTACGAACGAACTGTGCTGGCGCGATGCCTTCTGGACCCCGGCCACCGGCATCCCCGGCTGCGACGGCGTTCCGGTTGCGCAACAAAAGGCCAAGCCGACCCCGCAAGCCGCCAAGGTCGTCTTCAACGCTGACACCTTCTTCGACTTCGACAAGTCGACGCTGAAGCCGGAAGGCCGCCAGCTGCTGGATCAAGTTGCCCAGCAAGCCCAGGGCATCGATCTGGAAACGATCATCGCCGTCGGCCACACCGACTCGATCGGCTCTGACGCCTACAACCAGAAGCTGTCCGAGCGCCGTGCCGCTTCGGTCAAGGCCTACCTGGTCAGCAAGGGCATCGATCCGAACCGTATCTACACCGAAGGCAAGGGCAAGAAGGCCCCGATCGCTTCGAACAAGACCGCTCAGGGCCGCGCCCAGAACCGTCGCGTTGAGATCGAAATCGTGGGTAGCCGCAAGTAATTGCCGGACTAGCTACAATAAGGGGCCTCGCATAGCGAGGCCCTTTTTTCGTCCGGACCCAGCCAGCAACGCACCAACCCGGTGCATCCCGGACGCACCTCGCCCCTGGCGATGGAATTCGCGCTGGCCCTCTATATATAGCGCCGCCTCTACGCCGGACCGCCCATGACCACGCATATCGAAGATTCCGCTCCCGCCACCGTCAACGCCGACCAGGCCGAACTGGACAAGTTCAGCGCGCTGGCCAGCCGCTGGTGGGACCCCGAAAGCGAGTTCAAGCCCCTGCACGCCATCAATCCGCTGCGCCTGGAATGGATCCAGGAATGCGCCGGCAGCCTGGCCGGCAAGACGGTGCTGGACGTGGGCTGCGGCGGCGGCATCCTGTCCGAGTCCATGGCCCGCGCCGGCGCGACGGTCACCGGCATAGACCTGGCCGAAAAATCGCTGAAGATCGCCAAGCTGCACGGCCTGGAATCCGGCGTGAAGGTTGAATACCGCAAGGTGCCCGTAGAGGAACTGGCGGCCGAGCAGCCCGCGCGCTACGACGTGGTCACCTGCATGGAAATGCTGGAACACGTGCCCGATCCGGCCTCGGTGGTGCGGGCCTGCTCCACCCTGGTCAAGCCTGGCGGCTGGGTCTTCTTCTCGACCCTGAACCGCAACCCCAAGTCCTTCCTGTTCGCCATCGTCGGCGCCGAATACGTGCTGCGCCTGTTGCCGCGCGGCACCCATAGCTACGAGCAGTTCATCAAGCCGAGCGAACTCTCGGCCGCCGCGCGTGGCGCGAACCTGGAGCCCGTGTCGATGCGCGGCATGGAATACAACCCGATCACGCAGATCTACTCCTTGTCGGCCGACACCTCGGTCAACTACCTGATGGCAACCCGCAAATGAGCGCACTGATCCTGTTCGACTTCGACGGCACGCTGGCCGATACCGCCCCCGACCTGGCCGCGGCGGCCAACCGGCAGCGTACTCGCAAGGGCCTGGAACCCATGCCCTACGAAGCCCTGCGTCCGGTGGCCTCGCAAGGCGCGCGCGGCCTGCTGCGCGTGGCGCTGGGCCTGAAACCGGGCGACGCCGACTATGAGCCGACGCGCCTGCAGTTCCTGGAAGACTACGCGGCGGAATCCACCGTGCACAGCAAGCTGTTCCCCGGCATCGTCGAACTGCTGGCCGGCATCCGCGAGCGCGGCCTGTCGTGGGGCATCGTGACCAACAAGGTCACCTACCTGACCCTGCCCATCGTCGAATACCTGGATCTGACCCGCGAGAGCGCGGTGCTGGTCTGCGGCGACACCACCGCCCACGCCAAGCCGCATCCCCTGCCCCTGCAGCATGCCGCGCGCGAGGCCGGTTTCGCCGTCGAACGCTGCGTCTATGTCGGCGACGACCTGCGCGACATCCAGGCGGCCCATGCCGCCGGCATGCCGGCCGTGGCTGCGGCCTATGGCTATGTGGGCGAAGAAGACAACGTAGGCAGCTGGGAAGCCGAACGCTACGCGCACTCCCCCGCCGAACTCTGGGCCGCCATCGAGCCCCTGCTGCCCGCCGATCTGCGCTGAATCCGCGCCAAGTCACGCCGCGGACGTAGCGCCGTCCGCGGCCATTCGCAGCCTGCGCAGCCACGCCAGCGCTACGACGCAAGCACTGGCTCATTCCACCGGATTAGCTCGTTCTGTCGAACAATTTGTACGACGCCGCGCGCTTTATCCTGCAATGCAAGTGGTTTAAAGTATCGACATGGAAGACATCCGGACTGATCCGGATTGTCTTTTTCGGCGACTGCCGGTGTCGGCACCACTTTTCATCCTCCCGACGCCCCGTCCGCCCGCCGACAGCCTTTCGGCTCTCGCGCCCGATGCGCCCGGCTTGTGCCCCGGCCGCTCACCCTGACCTGTATTCAACCCTTCAACAACGCCCGTCCACCCGCGCGCGGCTTCACGCGCGCGCCTGAGGAATGCCTATGCTATTGCCCATCCTGCTGCTTTCGGCCGCCGGTTTCACCATCCTGACCACCGAGTTCCTGATCGTCGGCCTGCTTCCCGGCCTGGCCCGTGATCTGGACGTCACCGTGTCCCAGGCCGGCCTGCTGGTCACGCTGTTCGCCTTCACGGTCGCAGCCACCGGGCCGCTGTTGACGGCGCTGATGGCCAACATCGAGCGCAAGCGCCTGTTCATCGGCGTGCTGATCCTGTTCGGCCTGTCGAATGCGCTGGCCATGGCCGCGCCCAACATCTGGGTCATGGCCGTGGCGCGCTTCGTGCCGGCGCTGGCGCTGCCCGTGTTCTGGTCGCTGGCCAGCGCCACCGCGGTCGAGCTGGTCGGCCCGGCGCGCGCCGGCCGCGCCATCTCGCTGGTGGCCTTCGGCATCGTGGCGGCCACGGTGTTCGGCATTCCCATCGGCGTGCTGATCTCGGACGCGTTCGGCTGGCGCGCCGCCTTCGGCGTGCTGTCTGCCGTCGCCTTCGCCAAGGCCCTGCTGCTGTGGATCGCGTTCCCCAGCACCCGCATCCAGAGCGAGGACGTCAAGCTCGTCACGCAGTTGCGCATCCTGCGCAAGCCCATCGTGGTGGGCCATGTGCTGCTGTCGCTGCTGGTCTTCACCGGCATGTTCACCGCCTACACCTACCTGGCGGACATGCTGGAACGGCTGGCCGGCTTCAACGGCCAGGTCGTGGGCTGGACCATGATGGCGTTCGGCGCGGTCGGCCTGATCGGCAATACCGTGGGCGGCCGCCTGGTGGACCGCAGCCCGCTCGGCGCCACCGCGCTGTTCTCGGCGCTGATGGCCGCCGGCCTGGCCGTGCTGGTGCCGGTCATCCACTCGCATGGCCTGCTGGCCGCCGCGCTGGCGGTCTGGGGCATCGCCCAGGCCGCGCTGTTCATCGTCTGCCACGTGCGCCTGATGAAGTCCGCGCCCGAGGCGCCGGCCTTCGCCGCATCGCTCAACATCTCCGGCGCCAACATCGGCATCGGACTGGGCGCGGTGGTCGGCGGACGCGTGATCGACACCTACGGCCTGGCTACGCTGGGCGGAGCCGCGGCGATCATCGTCGCGGTCTCGGTCGGGCTGGCCATCGCGCTGATGGCAGCCTCGCGCGGCAGCCGGCGCGGCGACGCCACCGAGGATGTCGTGGTGACCGCGGCCAAGCCCGCCTGCCCGGACGCGGTCTGCTGAACCACAGGCGTCTCCCGCGCGCCACGCCCCCTGGACGCGACGCGCGGGAATGCAGCGGGCTATCGCGTTTACCGCTACAATAGAGTTCTTGGGGCCGATCCGGATTCGACGTGGGTCGCGAAACAACTCAGGGCATGCCGAGCACCAGTAAGCTCGTTAAACCACTGGAACACTACAAACGCCAACGACGAGCGTTTCGCTCTCGCCGCTTAAGCGGTGAGCCGCTGCACTGATCTGTCCTTGGGTCAGGCGGAGGAAGGCAACTTCCTAGGGGGGCAACCCTCGAACCGCAGCAGCGACATTCACAAGGAATCGGTCTGCACTGGGGTCACACGGTTCAGGCTTAAATTACGTGAATCGCTCTGGTCCGGCTTGTCGGTTGGCTAAGTCCAGGGTTAAAACCAAATAGATCGACTACGCATGTAGAACTGGTTGCGGAGGGCTTGCGGACGGGGGTTCAATTCCCCCCGGCTCCACCAAATTAGCAAGCATTACGCTGTAATGGCAAAGGGCGGACGGGCAACCGATCCGCCCTTTTCTTTTTCCGTCCATTGAGCGCAGCCATCCCCTGGACCTGCCGGCAACAGCCAGGGCGACGACAATAGACCGCGGCAGCATCCAAGCGGCGACATCGCGCCACCCGCCAAGCGCCCCGGTCAGTGCCCCGCTTCGTGGATGCTGCGGTCTTCACGCTCCATCTGCAGCGTGGTGTGGTGCAGGTCGTAGCGTTCATGCAGGCGCGCCTCGATGGCGCGCCTGACGCTTTCTCCGTCCGCGCCATCGGCCAGGACCACGTGCGCCGTCAGCATGGGCTGGCTTTGCGTGATGGCCCACAGATGCAGGTCGTGAACCGTGGCCACGCCTTCGACGCCCGCGATTTCGTCGCGCACCGCGTCCAGGCTCATACCCGCCGGCACGCCCTCCAGCAGCAGGTTGACGCATTCGCGCAACAGCACCCATGTGCGCGGGAAGACCATGAAACCGATCGCCACGGCAAGCGCGGAATCCACCCAGCGCCAGCCCGTGAGCCAGATGATGATGGCGCCGGCGATCACGGCCACCGAGCCCAGCATGTCGGCCCACACTTCCAGGTAGGCGCCCTTCACGTTCAGGCTGTCGTCCTTCGCGCTGGCCAGCAGACGCATCGAGATCAGATTGATGAGCAGGCCCGCGACGGCCACTACCATCATGCCCACCGACTGGATGTCCTGCGGCGCGGACAGGCGGCGATAGGCTTCGTAGAGGATATAGAACGCCACGCCCAGCAGCACCAGCGCGTTCACGGCTGCCGCCAGGATCTCGAAGCGCGCGTAGCCGTAGGTGCGCATCAAATCGGCGGCCTTGCGTCCGGCGCGGATCGCGATCAGTGCCAGCAGCAGCGCGATCGCGTCGGTCATCATGTGCATGGCATCGGAGATCAGCGCCAGGCTGCCCGTGACCAGGCCGCCGATGATCTCCACGACCATGAAGGTGCCGGTGAGTCCGAACGCCAGCCACAGCCGGGATTCCGGCAAGGCGCGTACTTCCGCGTGTTGATGGCTGTCGCTCATGTTCGTCCTTGGCATCGTGGGCAGATGCGACACATGAAAAAGCCTGAAGTTACTTTATAGTCAAGTGCTGATCGTCAGCCGGCCTCGCCGCGAAACCAGGCCGCCGGCATCCTGAGGCGCTCAGATTGAAAATCCATGATTTGCAAAATTCAGAAATATCGTGAATTTGCCCAACCGCGTCAAAATTCTGTGGAAAGGCATATAAGAATCGCAAATTACAGGCAGATGAAAGCAATTTGAAACCAATACGGCCCCATTTTCATTCAAAATACGAGTCTGTCGCGTTGGAAAACAGTTAAGGTGGGGCCTGCGTTCGGATGCAAAAAATTAATAATACGTCACGTATTACGAATATTTTCAATACATAATATAAGCAAGGAAATACGCCAGGCGAGGGAAATACCCCATGCTTATGAAAGTACTTTCCATATTCGGCACTCGTCCCGAGGCCATCAAGATGGCGCCCCTGGTCGCCGCCCTGCGCGATGAGTCCGCGATCCAAAGCGTGGTCTGCGTCACGGGCCAGCATCGCCAGATGCTGGATCAGGTGCTGGCGCTGTTCGACCTGCATGCCCAGCACGACCTGGACATCATGGTGCCCAACCAGACGCTCAACGGCTTGTACGCCCGGCTCATCAGCCGCGTGGACGAGGTGCTCGAACGCGAGCAGCCGGATTGCGTATTGGTGCATGGCGACACCAGCACCGCGTCGGCCTGCGCGCTCGCGGCCTTCCACCGGCGCGTGCGCATCGGCCACGTCGAGGCGGGGCTGCGCACCGGCAACCTGGCCATGCCGTTTCCCGAGGAAATGAACCGCCGTGTGGTCGACGCCGTGGGCGACTGGTTGTTCGCGCCCACCGCCGAATCGCGCGCGAACCTGCTGCGCGAGCACCTGCCCGGCCGTATCACGGTCACCGGCAACACGGTGATCGACGCGCTGGCCATGACCTGCGCCAAGCTCGCGCCGGGCGGCGCGCTGGCCGCAACGCTGGCGCAGCGCTACCAGTGGCTGGATCCGACGCGCCGGCTGCTGCTGGTCACCGGCCATCGTCGCGAGAGCTTCGGCGACGGCTTCAAGAACATCTGTGCCGCGCTGGCCGAATTGGCCAGGCGCGACGACCTGCAGATCGTCTACCCCGTGCACCTGAACCCGCAGGTCCGTTCCGTGGTCATGACCGACCTGGGAAACCTGGATCGCATCCACCTGATCGATCCGCTGGACTATCTGGACTTCGTCTGGTTCATGCAGCAGTCGCACCTGATCCTCACCGACTCCGGCGGCGTGCAGGAAGAAGCGCCTTATCTCGGCAAGCCGGTGCTGGTGATGCGCGACGTCACCGAGCGGCCCGAGGCCGTGCAGGCCGGCACCGTGGCCCTGGTCGGCACCGATACGCAACGCATCGTCACGGAAGTGAACCGCCTGCTGGACGATCCGGCGCTGCACGCGTCTTTCTCACGCCGCATCAATCCCTACGGAGACGGCCACGCCAGCAGGCGCATCGTCGATGCGCTTTGCGGCCGTCCGGTATCCGAATTCGACCCTTACGGCCCGGCCGCCAGCCAGCCGGCCTGAGTCCTCATGCCTCGCCCCCATCGGCCAGGAGCACCCATGCACAGAAACACGTTCCGTCCCATCGCCTCCCACCTGCGCCGCGCCTTGATCGCGGCGGGCCTTGCACTGCCCCTGGCCGCCGTGGCAAGCTCCGCGGGCGACGCCTTGCGGCGCCTGCAAAGCGATGACTGGATCACGCGCGATACCTCGCTGGCGGACTTGGGCATCAACGAGCCCGTGGTGCTGAGCAATAGCGACGCGCACCAGGACTTCTACCTGCCCGTGCCGCGCGGCGTGCCCATCGCCGACGCCACGCTCAACTTCGATGCGCGCTACACCAAGGATGAACCGGGCCGCACCAACCTGGTCCTGTGGGCCGACGGCGTGCCGCTGGCGGCGCAGAACATCGCCGACGGCAACGGCCCCGTCCTGCGCAACCTGCCGCTGGAACAGCGCCTGCGCAGCACCGGCTTCCTGCGGCTGGGCGTGGACTGGCAGTCCGAGATCGCGTTGCGCCGCTGTGAAAGCAACCGCGCCACCGCCAACGCGCTGACGATTTCGCCGCAGACGCGCCTGAGCTACCGCTACGACGCCTCGGCGATCGGCAACCTGGACGATGCCTGGAGCACGCTGCCCGGCAAACCGGTGCTGCTGGTGTCCGACACCAAGCTCGACCAGCAAGCCTATGACAGCGCCTGGCGCATGGGCGTGGCGATGCAACGCGCCGGAAAGCGCGTCGACGTCAAGGCCTTCCCCGCCGTCGGCGACGAGATCGACACGCGCGCCCTGCAGGTGCCCGCGGGCCTCGCGCAGGCGCCGGTATTCACCGCCGTGGCGGGCAAAGAGCGGCACAAGCTGGCCTCCACCGCGGAGATCGGCGCGCTGCTGGTGCTGGGCGCGCCGGCGGTCACCGGCGACGTCGTGATCGCCAGCCCGGCGCTGCGCGCCAAGCTCAATGCGGCGCTCGATGCGCTGCAGACCGAACTGGCCTCGGACCCGGACGCCGCCGACGCGTTCAAGGCCTGGCGCCAGGCACGCGCGCCGCTGGCCGGCGCCGACATGGCCGCCAAGGAAGTCCGTCTCGCGCCGATGGGCCGCCTGTCCGTGATCGCGGTGGCGCCGGACGCCGGCGCGCAAGCCGCGGGCGTATTCAATGCAGCGTGGCGCCGCATCCTGGTGTCGCGCCAGGTGCAGGTGCAGACCGCCACGCCGCCCCAGTCCTTCCAGGGCGATGGCGTGCGCCTGAGCTCGCTGGGCGGCGCGCCGGACAGCTTCGACGTGGTCGCGCGCGGCGACTGGAACGTCAACTTCCCGCTGGCCTCCGTGTCCTCCGACGGCCGCATGCCGGACGAACTGATCATCGATCTGGCCGCTGCGCCCGGCGCCTCGTCCACCCGGCCGGTGGCCTCCGTATTCTGGAACGGGATATTGCTGGGCGCCAGGCAGCTCGACGCCGACGGCCGTCCGGAGCGCCTGACGGCGCGCGTGCCCGGCTACGCGCTGGGCGTGAACAACGCCGTGCGCATCAGCGTGCAGCGCCAGCCCGTCTCGGTGGACTGCAACGAAATCCCGCAAGGCTATCCCGTCAGCGTGCTGCCAACCAGCTATGTCAAGCCGGGCAAGCCCCAGCCCGACGGCACGTTCACCGGCCTGCTGCCTTTGCTGGCGGGCAATCCGCAGGTCCTGGTTCCCGACAGCTACCTGGCCAATGCGCCTGCCAGCCTCAAGCAACTGATCGGCATCGCGACGGCCAGCGGCGTCTCGGCCACGCGCGCCGAACTCGCCGTGTCGCCGGCGGGCCAGGCCGCCAAGCCCGCGCGCACCTTCCTGGCGATGGAAGTGCCCCTGGATGGCGCCAAGCCGAAGGTCCAGGTCAGCGACCAGAAACAGCTGCAGGTGGCTGGCAGGTCCACCACCTGGCTGGACATTTCCGGCCTGAGCGGCTTGAGCACGGCCGAAGTGGTCAGCTCGGGCGGACAGGACGGCGTGCTGTGGCATGCGCTGGGCCCGCAGAGCGGCAGGCTCGATACGCCCTTCGTGCTGAACCGGGGCGACATCGTCGTCATCGCCGCGAACGGTCCGGTGGCCTGGATCGACAGCACCAACCCGGATGCCAGCAAGCCGCCCGGCGCCGGCGAAAGCGCCTTCTTCGAATGGCGCCGCTATATCTCATGGAGCGTGCCGGCGTTGAGCTTCGGCCTGCTGGCGCTGGTGCTGGTGCTGATCCTGGCGCTGCGCGTCACCCGCCGCAAGAACAAGGGCAACGGTTAAGACCGGCAGGCGCGCCATGTCTACGCTCTACTGGCCCTATCTGGCCGCGGACTACTATCGCGGCCTGGAAATCGTGACCGCCGTCGTCGGCATCATCATCCTGCTGTCCAGCCTGGATGATCTGTTCATCGACGGCTGGTTCTGGCTGCGGGCGCTGCGCCGCCGGCTCGTCGAGGACCGGCGCTATACCCCGCTGACGGCGGCGCAGCTGCGCGCCAAGGAGGAACAGCCCCTGGCCATCATGGTGCCGGCATGGCTGGAGTACGACGTGATCGCATCCATGCTCGAGACCATGGTGTCCACGCTCGAGTACAAGAACTACATGATCTTCGCCGGCACCTACCAGAACGACGAGCGCACGATCAAGGAAGTCGAGCGCATGCGGCGGCGCTACCGCCAGCTGATACGCGTCGAGGTGCCGCACGACGGCCCCACCTGCAAGGCCGATTGCCTGAACTGGATCGTGCAGGCCATCTTCGCGCAGGACGAAAAGCAGCCCGTGCCCTTCGCCGGCGTCATCCTGCACGACAGCGAAGACGTGCTGCACCCGCTGGAACTGAAGTACTACAACTACCTGCTGCCGCGCATCGACTTCATCCAGCTGCCCGTGACCTCGCTGGAACGCGAATGGCACGAGCTCGTCGCCGGCACCTACATGGACGAATTCGCTGAGTGGCACACCAAGGACCTGGTGGTCCGCGAAAGCCTGTCCAAGATGGTGCCGTCGGCGGGTGTGGGCACCTGCTTCTCGCGGCGCGCGCTGATGGAACTGGCGGCCGAGACCAACAACCAGCCCTTCAACACGGACACGCTGACCGAGGACTACGACATCGGCGCGCGGCTGGCGCAGCGGGGCATGCGCCAGATCTTCGGCAAATTCCCGGTCGAGTATGTGACGCGCCGACGCTCCTGGTTCGGACTGGGCCCGGAAAAAGTCACCACGCTGTCCATGCCGCTGGGCGTGCGCGAGTACTTCCCCAACACCTTCCGCACCGCCTACCGGCAGAAGGCGCGCTGGACGCTGGGCATCGGCCTGCAAGGCTGGCAGCAGTGGGCTGGACCGGATCGTTCGCCACCCGCTACCTGCTGTTCCGCGACCGCAAGGGCCTGGTCACGTCCTTCATCGCCATCCTGGCCTATCTGCTGCTGGCGAACTTCTTCCTGTTCTATCTGGCCGACCGTTTCGGCTGGTGGACCGTGTACTACCCCTCGTACTTCCGCCCCGGCGGCTGGCTGGTGACGCTGATGTGGCTCAACGCCGTCGCCCTGCTGCTGCGCGTGCTCCAGCGCATGTATTTCGTGGGCAGTATGTACGGCTGGGAACACGCCGTGCTGTCCATTCCGCGCATGATCGTCGGCAACTTCATCAACGCCATGGCGGCGGCGCGCGCGTGGAAACTGTTCATCGGCCATCTGATCACGGGCAAGCGGCTGGCCTGGGACAAGACCATGCACGACTTCCCGTCCACCGACCAGCTGGCGCAGCAGCGCCAGCGCCTGGGCGAACTGCTGCTGTCCTGGCAGGCCATCGACGAGGACAAGCTGGCGCAGGCGCTGGAGATCCAGGCGCGCGACAAGAAACCGCTGGGCGCCATCCTGCTCGAACAGGGCTGGCTGGACGCCGGCACGCTCAAGGAAGCCATCGATTTCCAACAGGGCGCGCAGGCGCAAGCCGCGCACCCGCCCACCGACGACAAGCCCGCCACCTCATGACGCCCCTGACCCGCACGCTAGTCCTGTCCGCCGCGCTCGCCTGCCTGTGGAACGGCGCGCCCGCCGCCGCCCAACAGGCCGCGCGCGCCGCCGAGGCGCCGCTGGAGGGCGCCGCCTGGCAATTCGCCAACGAGGGCTACAGGCTCTACGACGCCGGCCGCTACGCACAGGCGCAGCAGCAGGCCGAATCGGCGATCGCGCTGCGCCCGGACGTCGAACGCCTGCGCCTGCTGCTGATCTACGCGTTGCAGAAACAGGGCAAGCTGGACGAGGCCGAACGCGCCGCCGACGATGCCGCCAAGAGCGGCCTGGACACGCCCGCGCTGCGGCAGGCGCGCGCCAACCTGCGCCCCGCGACGCCCGCCGCCCCGGCGGCCAATGCGCGTCCGGCCGGCGCCCGTCCCGCCGGCGGCGCGCCGGCCACGACCAGCGCCTACCGCCGCGGCTTCCCCATCGCCACGCGCGCCTACGCGGACTACAACAGCGGCAACTACCCCGCCGCCCAGCGCGGCGCCGAGCAGGCTTTCCGCATCGATCCCAAGCAGGGCGCCTGGGCCATGCTGTGGCTGGACGCGCTGGAAGCCCAAGGCAAGTACGCCGAAGCCGAAACGGCCGCCAACCAGGCGATGACGTTGGGCGCGCCAAACCAGAGCGACCTGGCCGCGCGTCGCGCCACCATGAAGCGGCGCATGGCGGTCAAGCCGGCGGAACAGGGTTATCAGGCGTTGATCGCCAACCGGCCCGGCGACGCCGTCCCGCTGGCGCGGCAAGCCGTGGCGCTGGCGCCCGACACCGCCAGCCACCGCCTGCTGCTGATGACCGCGCTGATGCTGGACGGCCAGCTCGCGGCCGCCGAGGACGCGGCCACCGACGCGCTCAAGCAGGACGATGAAAACACCGTGGCCCTGGTCATGCGCGGCTATCTGCGCCAGCGCCAGGGCAAGGCCGAGGAAGCCGACGCCGACTTCGACGCCGCGCTCAAGCAGGACTGGCTGGACGACAGCCAGCGGCGCAATGTGCGCCTGATCGCCGCCGATGCCGCGCTGGCCGGGGGCCAGAACGCCCGCGCGCTGGCCCTGGTGGAACCGCTGGGCGCCAAGGACGAGGCCGGCGCCGATCGCGTCAAGCGCGCCCGCTCCCGCCCCGCCGTGCCCGCGACGCTGACGCTGGCCAACTATCCCGCGCCGGTCCAGGACTGCCGCGACACGCCCTACGGCACGTCCTGCGAGCTGCTGCCCTCGGACGCGGCGGGCAGCGGCGGGCCGGCCTCGCTGGCCTATGCCGCCTACGCGCGCCAGGACTACCAGGAAGCCATCACGCAGGCCCGCAAGGCCGTGCAACAGGATCCGGACAGCAAGGACCTGCAGCGGCTGCTGACCACCACGCTGGCCGCCGGCAACGCAACGCAGATGGCCGAGGCCAACCAGCGCATGGGCGAGGCCCTGGCGGCCCAGCCCGACGATCCGACGCTGTTGATGCAGCGCGGCTACCTGCACCAGCGCATGCGCCAGCCCCGCGAAGCGCTGCGCGACTTCCAGGCCGCGCGCGCCACGGGCAAGGCCCCGCCCACCGCCATCCTCGACGAAGGCTATGCGCTGTCCGGCGTCGGCGACAAGCGCGGCGCGGTGGACAAGCTCAAGGAAGCCATCGACCAGGACGACGCCGGCAAGCTCGACCTCACCCCGCAGCAGCGCTTCGACACCCGCAGCAGCATCGCCGGCCTGTCGCGCGAGTGGGGCGGCTACGTCTCGACCGGCTACCGGGGCGCGCGGCCCGCGGCGGCCGGCCTGGGCGGCGCGGCCATCACGGTGCCCGGCGACGCGGTGTTCAGCACGGCCGAGATCTTCTGGCGTCCCTCCGATTTCCTGAACTCGTCCACGCGCACCTTCGAACTGTACGGCCGCCTGTCCAACACGCTGTACAACAACGGCGGCAAGACCGCCAGCCAGACCGTGTCGAACCCTTGCGGCGGCGGCAATATCCAGGTGGACGAAACGTCCAACAACGGCATCTCGGGCATCCCGACCACGGTAGGCTCGCTGGGCATGCGCTTCACGCCATCCACCGAGGTCGGCCTGACCTTTGGCCTGGAACGCCAGTTCAACCTGGGCAGCGCCACGCGCCAGGGCACGTTCACGCCGCGGCCCGATGAACTGCGCTGCGCGCTGAACACCGGCAACCAGACCGCCTACTACAAGACGGACGCCGGCAGCGGTGGCTGGCTGGCCTATGTCACCTATGGCATGTACGAAGGCACCAACCTGCGCATCGACCGCCCCGACTGGTTCACCATGGAAGGCTACGTGCAGGCCGGCTACTCCTGGCAGGACATGCCCGCCCGCTTCTGGCTGCGCAACAATGCCTCGGGCAAGGACAGCGCGGAAAGCTCGGGCAAGCTGAAACGCGACCAGGCCTTCGGCGCCGGCGAGCTGCGCGTGGGCCGCAGCTACCGCGTGGACGCCGTCAGCGACCGCCTGGTGTTCTTCCCTTACGCGGTGGTGGCGGCGGACTGGCTGTGGAACCGCAACCGCGTGTCCGGCCTGAACATCGACGGCCAGGATTCCTACGACCTGCTGGGCAACGGTAAATCCTGGTCCCTGGGCGCGGGCCCCGGCTTCAACCTGCGCTACTGGTTCCGCGAAGACCACTACAACGCGCCGCGGTCCTACCTGGACCTGACGACGCAATATCGATTCAATATCGGCGGGGGCGCCGCCGACCGGGCGAAAGGCCTGTTCATCAACCTGACCCTGTCGTACTGAACCCGCCCGCATCGCAAGGAGCACGCATGACCCTTTTCTCCTCCTCTCCCTCCACGATCCTGCATCGACTGGCTGCAAGCGCGGCGGTCGCCACGCTCGCCCTGTCCGCCGGCGCCGCGCACGCGCAACAAGGCTCGTCCATCGTGATCCAGGGCAAGGACAACTGGCTGTTCCCCGGCTGGGGCAGCCTGACCCAGGTCGACACGCGCGGCATCGACGCGTCCACGCAACTGGTGCGCGAGACGCGCGACGCGCTGGCGGCCAAGGGCATCCAGCTCGAAGTGCTGGTGCTGCCGGACAAGACGCTGTTCTACCAGGACAAGCTGCCCGATGGAAAGGCGCTCAGCCCCGAGGTGAAGCGGCGCTACCAGACCATCCAGGACAAGCTCAAGGCCGCGGGCATGGCGACCTTCGACGACGAGGCCCTGCTGCGGCGCCTGAAGGACAGCGGACAGGACGTGTTCTACCGCACGGACCAGCACTGGACGCAGGCCGCCGCCGATGCCACCGCCGACGCGCTGGCGCAACGCATCAAGCAGGACGTGCAGACCCTGGCCGGCAAGCCCGGCACCGGCCTGCCGCTGGGCAGCGTGGTCAACGAGCGCCGTTACGGCGACCTGGCCGAACTGTTCCTCTCGCCCGAGCAGCGCAAGCAGGCCGGGCGCGAGACCTTCACCGTGCGCCGCCAGGCCGAGAACCAGAGCCTGCTGGACGATGCCCCGGCCCCGGTCCACGTCACCGGGCACAGCATGGTGCAGCCCTACTTCGGGTTTCCGCAAAAACTGTCCAACGCGCTCGACCGCCCGGTATCCGTGAACTGGAAGCCCGGCAACGTCGGCCACTGGATCATGCTGCTGGAATACCTGGAGTCGCCGGCGTTCAAGCAAAACAAGCCGCAGGTGCTGGTGTGGCAGATGTTCGAGCCGACCTACGCGCAGGGCCCCGACGCCAAGGGCCTGTGGGACAACGCCTCCATCATGAGCGCCGACGGCTGGCGCAGCCGCATGCAAGCGGCCATCGGGAAGTAGGGCCGTGGCATCAGCGGACAAGCCGCAAACCGCCGGACATGGCCGCAATGCCGCCGTTGCCGGCCTGCTGCTCGCGCTCGGCCTGGGCTGGGGCATATGGCGACTCGCCGACGCCGGCCTCAAGCCGGCCGACGTGGCGCCGGCGGCCTGGCTCGACGGCTCGGCCGGCGGCGCGCTGAACCGCGCGCTGCGCCTGCCCGCGCAGGACACGCTGAATACCTGGAACGCATCGCTGCGCTACCGCCTGCTGGGAGACCTGGGCGACCAGGTCGCGATGGGCTGCCCCGGCTGGCTGTTCTACCGCGACGGCCTGCGCCCCCAGCCCGGCGTGCATGTGTTCGACGAGCGCGTGCGCCTGATGCGGCACTGGGCCGACCGGTTGCGCCAGCGGCAGGTGCGACTGCTGGTGGTCGCGGTGCCCGACAAGTCGCGCATCGAGGCCGACCGGCTTTGCGGCCTGCCCGCCTCGCAGCCCATGCGTCGCGCGCTGGACGAGTGGCAGCAGGCGCTGCAGGCGCAGGGCGTGCCCTTCGTCGACCTGCGCCCCGTCCTGTCCGGCGCCGCCGAACCCATGTTCTTCCGCACCGACGTGCACATGAACGCCCAAGGCGCGCAAGCCGCCGCGCGGCGCGTGGCCGACGCCGCGCGGCCACTGCTGGGCGGCGTCGGCCAGCAGGCTTTCCGCGTGGACGCGCCGGGCGCACCGGCGCCGCGCATGGGCGACCTGATCGTGCTGGCCGGCCTGGAACACGCGCGCATGGGTTGGCGTCCGGAGCTGGAACGCGTCGCGCCGCAGCAGATCGAACCGCTGCGCAGCGGCGGCCTGCTGGACGAAGCGCCGCCCGTCGAGGTGCTGCTGGCCGGCAGTTCCAACGGCCGCCGCAGCCACTTCGCCGAGCGGCTGGGCATGGGACTGGGCCGCGAAGTCTGGAACCTGAGCCTGGACGGCGGGCAGTTCTCCGGCGCGCTGCTGGTGGCGCTGAAACAGCGTGAACAATGGCCCAAGAGCCTGAAACTGGTGGTCTGGGAGTTTTCGGAAATGGCGCTGTCGCTGCCGCTCACCGATGACGAAAGGTCCGTGCTGGACAGCCTGCCCCCGCCCTGACGAACCGCGATGCTATTCAATTCCTATCTGTTCCTGCTGGTCTTCCTGCCTATCACGCTGGCGGTGTATTACGCCGTGGGGCCGCTCAACCTGCGCCTGGCCGCGCTGTGGCTGTGCCTGACCTCCATCGTGTTCTACGGTTGGTGGAACCCGCAGTTCGTGGTGCTGCTGGCCGGCTCCATCGCCTTCAACTATGTGGTCAGCCAGCTGATCCTGCGCAGCGAGGGCCGGCCGCGCCTGCAGGGCCTGATCACCGGACTGGGCGTGGGCGCCGACCTGGCGCTGCTGTTCCACTACAAATACTTCGCTGCGCTGCTGGGCTTTCTCAATGACCTGGGCATGAGCAGCGCGACCGCGGATTCGGTGATCCTGCCTCTGGGCATCTCGTTCTTCACGTTCACGCAGATCGGCTATCTGCTCGACTGCAAGGCCGGCGTGGTCAAGGAGCGCAGCCTGCTCAGCTATGTGCTGTTCGTGACCTTCTTCCCGCACCTGATCGCCGGCCCCATCCTGCATCACAAAGAGATGATGCCGCAGTTCGCGCAGCCGGAGAACTACCGCTTCAAGGCCGAGAACCTGTCCGTCGGCATGATGCTGTTCGTGATCGGACTGGCCAAGAAGGTGCTGCTGGCCGACGGCATCGCGCCCTATGCCGACGCCGGCTTCGCCGCGCCCGGCGAGCTGATGTTCTGGGGCTCCTGGGGCGCCAGCCTGTGCTACGCGCTGCAGCTGTACTTCGACTTCTCCGGCTACTCGGACATGGCGCTGGGCCTGGCCAAGATGTTCGGCATCCGCTTCCCGCTGAACTTCAATTCGCCGTACAAGGCCGGCAGCATCATCGAGTTCTGGGCCCGCTGGCACATGACGCTGACCCGCTACCTGACCGCCTATCTCTACTACCCGGTGGCCATGGCGGTGTCGAAGTGGCGCACCGAGCGCAATCTGCCGGTGGGCACGCAGGGCGTGGCCACGCCCGGCGGCTTTGCCGGCAGCATCATCCTGCCCACCGTGTACACGATGGGCCTGGCCGGCATCTGGCACGGCGCTGGCTTCCAGTTCCTGGTGTTCGGCCTGCTGCACGCGATGTACCTGTCGGTGAACCACGCCTGGCGCATCTTCGTCGTCGGCCGCAAGCCGGCCGCCGCGCGCCAGATGGGCCCCGCCAAGCGCGCCGCCTGCGTGCTGCTCACCTTCGTGGCGGTGCTGGTGGCGCAGGCCTTCTTCCGCGCGAATGGCGTGGGCGACGCGATGCTGCTGGTGCAGGGCATGATCGGCATGCGCGGCGTCGAGGCGCTGGACCTGGCCGCGCGCGTGGACGGGCTGGCCTGGGGCGACGCCTGGCGCATGCTGCTGGGCCATCATATGCAACTGATCTACGCGGTCGTCCTGCTGGGCATCGCCTGGTTCACGCCCAACGCGCATCAGATCCTGGGCCGCTACTCGCCCGCCCTGTTCAAGCCGCAGGAGGCCGCCGCGCCGTGGATGCGCTGGCGCCCCACCCTGGGCTGGCTGGCCGTGATGCTGGCCCTGCTGTTCTTCTGCCTGGTCAACCTGCACAAGGAAACCCGGTTTCTCTATTTCCAATTCTGACCGCGACACGGTCCCGGAGCATTGCATGGATATCAAGACTATCGAAGCCAAAGTGGCCGAACTCATCGAGAACGTCATCCTGACGCAGGTCGATCCCGACACCTTGTTGATCGAGTCCGGCCTGGTCGATTCACTGGCGGCGGTCGACGTGGCGTTGGCGGTGGAGCGCGAGTTCGGCTGCAAGATTCCGCCCACCGAAATCGACGTGCACCTGGAGTCGGTGCATACCCTGGCCGCCTTCATCGCGGAGCGCCAGGGCGCCTGAACGCCGCTGTTGCGAAGGAGCCGCGCATGCATTTCGATTTCAAGGCCTGCGATTTCGCCAACACCGCGTCGGCGCGCGACGCGATCGCCGTGGTGGATGCCCGTGGCATCCTGCGCTGGGACGCGCTGCAGGCCGCGGTCCAGGCCTGGGAACAGGCCGCGCTGGACGCCGGCGCCGCCGCCGGCGTGCCCATGGTGATTTCCGGCCACAAGGAAACCGCCTTCCTGGTCGCCATGCTGGGATGCCTGCGGCTGCGCGTGCCCTTCGTGCCCGTCGACGTCATCAATCCGCCCGAACGCATCAAGCGCATCGGCGAGCTGGTGCGCGCCGGCCTGCGCTACGACGCGCAGGCCCAGGCCTTCGAGCCGGGCAGCGCCAGCCCCGCGCCGCTGCGCGAGGCCGGACTGGCCTACATCATGTTCACGTCCGGCAGCACCGGCGACCCCAAGGGCGTGCAGATCGGGCGCGAAAGCGTCACGCTGTTCGCGGGCTGGATCCGCGATTGCCTGAACCTGGGTGCCGCGCCCGCGTTCATGGACCAGATGCTGTTCAGCTTCGATTTCTCGCTGTTCAACTGGGTCGGCGCGCTGGAACTGGGCGGCGCCTGCGTGCTGTGTCCGCGCGAGACCATCGCCGAGCGCGGCGCCTTCATGCAGTACCTGGCGGACACCGGCGTCTCGGTCTGGGCGTCCACGCCGTCATTCGTGCGGCAGCAACTGTTCAACCCGGACTTCAACGGCGCCAGCCTGCCCAGCCTGCGCGTCTTCGTCTTCGGCGCCGAATCGCTCTCGCCGACGCTGGCCGAGGAGCTGTGGCAGCGCTTCCCCGATGCGCGCATCATCAATTCCTACGGTCCGACCGAAGCCACCTGCTCGACCACCTGGGTCGAGATCGACGCGGCGCTGCGCCAGGCCGCGCCGAATCCCTTCCCCATCGGCCGCGCCAAGCCTTATGCCGATGTCTTCATCGACCAGGGCGAGATCTGCATCGCCGGCGACCACGTCATGCGCGGCTACCTGAACCGGCCGGACCTGAACGCCTCGCGCATGTTCACGCGCGACGGCAAGCGCGGCTACCGCAGCGGCGACCTGGGCGAGATCGACGGCCAGGGCCTGATCACGTTCCGCGGCCGCATCGACGACCAGATCAAGCTGCACGGCTATCGCATCGAACTGGCCGAGATCGACGCCGCGATCGCGGCGCTGCCCGGCGTGCGCGCCGGCGCCACGGTGGCGCTGCGCCGGCCGGACGGCGCCATCGTCCGGCTGATCGGCTTCGTCGAGCCGGCGGCGCCCGGAACCGCCGGCCTGCAACCGCTGCCCGAGGCGCTGGCGGCCTGGAAGGACACCCTGGGCCGTCGCCTGCCGCCCTACATGATCCCGTCGGAACTGCTGTCCTGCAGCCCCTTCCCCACCACCAGCACGGACAAGGCCGACCGCAAGCAGCTGGAACGCCTGTACCTGGATGCGCGCCTGAGCAAGAAACCGGAGCCCAAAGCATGACCCTGCGTATTTCCCCGATCCTGCTGGCCCTGGGCCTGGCGCTGGCCGCCGCTGGCGCGGCCCGCGCCGAAGGCGCCTTCGCCCAGCTGTACGCCGCCCGGCCGCCCGCCGGCTCGTCCTTCGTGCGCGTCGTCAATCCCGAGAGCGCGCCCATGCGCGCCCAGGTCGCCGGCGGCCCGGCCCAGGACATCGGCCCGGCCAAGCCCGCCACCACCTACGCCATCGTCAAGGGCAACCAGGAGTTCAAGGTGCAGGTGGACGGCAAGCCCGCCGGCGCCCTGCAGGTGGCGCCGGACAGCTTCACCACGCTGGTCGCGCGCCGCGACGGCGGCAAGGTCACGCTGGCGCGCATCGACGACAGTGGCGGCGCGCAGGACGCGCTCAAGGCCGAGCTGCGCTTCTACAACCTGATCCCCGGCTGCGCCGGCGCGGCGCTCAAGGTCAGCCCGCAAGGGCCGACGCTGTTCGACGATATCAAGCCGCAGGCCGCCGCCGCGCGCGCCATCAATCCCGTGCGGGCTTCCCTGGCCGGCGCCTGCGGCGCGGCCGCCAGCGCCGAGCTGGCGCTGCCCGCGCTGCAGCCCGGCGACCACTACAGCCTGTTCCTGGGCGGCACGGCCGCCGCGCCCACGCTGACCGGCCAGGCCAGCGCCACCGACCCCTACAGCAACAAGTAAGGAGGCGGCATGCGCCGCGTATTCCGAGACGACCACGAACTGTTCCGCGACCAGGTCCGCCGCTTCATCGCGCAGGAAATCGCGCCGCACTATGCCGCCTGGGAAAAGGCCGGCATCACGCCGGCTTCGCTCTGGCGTCGCGCGGGCGAGGAAGGCCTGCTCAACTGCGCCCTGCCCGAGCCCTACGGCCTGGGCGGTGACTTCGGACACGCGGCGGTGGTGATCGAGGAACTGGCCCGCGCCAACTATCTGGGCATCGGCTTTTCCGTCCATTCGGACATGGTGGCGCCCTACCTGGACGCCTTCGGTACCGAGGCGCAGAAGGCGCGCTGGCTGCCTGCCATGACGCGGGGCGAGCTGATCGGCGCGCTCGCGCTGACCGAGCCCGGCGCCGGCAGCGACCTGAAGGCGATCCGCAGCCGCGCCGTGCGCAACGGCGACCACTACGTGCTCAACGGCCAGAAGACCTTCATCACCAACGGCGTGAACGCCGGCCTGGCCATCGTGCTGGCCAGCACCGCGCCCGACCTGGGCGCGCGCGGCCTGTCGCTATTCTGCGTCGAGGCCGGACTGCCCGGCTACGCGAAGGGCGCGCCGCTGGACAAGATCGGCCAGCACAGCCAGGACACCTGCGAGCTGTTCTTCGACGACCTGCGCCTGCCCGCCGATTGCCTGCTGGGACAAGAGAACGCGGCCTTCGAATACCTGACCCGCGAACTGGCGCGCGAGCGCCTGGCCATCGCGCTGCGCGCGGCCGCCTCGCTGGAAGGCATGCTGGAGGAAACCGCTGAGTACATTCGTGGCCGCAAGGTCTTCGGCCGCCGCGTCATCGACTACCAGAACTCGCGCTTCATCCTGGCCAACACCCGCGCGCAAAGCGTCATGCTGCGCGTGTTCCTGGACGACTGCCTGGCGCGGTTGATGGCGGACGAACTCGACGCCACCACCGCCGCCATCGCCAAGCTGAACGCCACCGAGATCCAGGGCAAGGCGCTGGACGAGCTGCTGCAGCTGTATGGCGGCTATGGCTACATGGCGGAATACGGCATCGGCCGCGCCTGGTCCGATGCGCGCGCGCTGCGCCTGTTCGGCGGCACCAGCGAAATCATGCGCGAGATCATCGGCCGCGGCTTCGCCTGAAGCCGCGACGGCCGACATGCATCAGGCGCGCGCTCGCATCCAGGCCTGCCGCAGCGCCCGCGCCTCCGGGCTGTCGCCGATGACCCAGGGATCAAGCGCGAAGGCCACGACGCGCTGCGCGCCGTAGCTGTCGGCGATCAGCCATTGCTTGCGCACCCGCTCGAAATCGGCCGAGCGCGCCTTGAAGGTAGATCCATCCGTGCTGCCCGAGGGCAGTTCCTCGAACAGTTCGATCACCAGATCGAACGGCGCATTGCGCGCCAACAGCAGGCGGCGCAGCGGCTCCAGCGCCTTCAGGTTGTCCAGTCCCGCCACGCCCACGCCGTCCTGGATCATGGGATGCACGCGCGCATGGTCCAGGATGCCGCGCCACAGCTGTTCCAGCGTGCCGCTGCCACCCAGGCGGCTGAAATACGTCGAGATGCAGGGCGCGCGGCCGCTGCTGTCCAGGGCCGCGCGCGAGAAGGCGTCCAGCCACGGCCACAGCAGCGCCTGGCGGGACGCGGACGCCCAGTTGTACTGCTCCAGCTCATACGGCAGATACCAGCCGCGAAAATTGCGGCGCGCGGACCAGGGCGCGGTCCGCATATAGGCCAGGCCATGCTCGCGCGTGAGGTCCAGATAGCGCGCCAGCGCCTCGTCATCGGGCGCGGCCAGCACGTTCCACCAGCGCTGGTCGTAGGGCAGTCCCACGTGCACGCCCATGCCATGGCGCGCGGCCTCGTCGAAGATCAGGCCCAGCACGGTGTCGGGCGCCATCCAGTCGTCGGGCCTGCCGCCTTCCAGGCCAACCCATTGCAGGAAGATCTCGCGGCTGCCCAGCCGGCGGCAGGCGGCAATGCGCTCGGCCCACTGCGCGGGCGTCAGGTCCAGGTGGCTGCGCCACAGCTGCAGGAAGGTGCCTTGCACCGGCCGGCGCGGCGCACAGGCCGACAGCGGCAAAAGCGCGCCCAGCGCCAGCGCCTGCAACAGGCGCCGGCGGCCGGGCGCGGCGGGAACGCAGCGCGTCAGCAGCGCGGCCTCGGCGGCATTCAGCCGCGGTTGCCGAACAGGCCGGACAGGGAAGCCAGCAGGTCGGTCGGGTTGAACGACTGGCCGGGCTGCGCCGTGCCGTCGGGCGTGGCCTTGTCGACGAGCTGCGGCAGCATCGCCGACAGCGAACCCAGCACGGAGCTGGCATCCTGGCCGGTCTTGTCGGCCAGCCCCTGCACCACGCCGGGATCCAGCACCGAGCCGAGCTGGTCGGCGCTGACGGGCAGGTTCTCGCCCTTGCCCACCCACGACGCCACGATCTCGCCCAGGCCGCCCTTCTGGAAGCTGGCGATCAGGCCGGACAGGCCGCCGGGGTACTGGTTCAGCTGTTCGATCAGGGCGGGCAATAGCGAGGCGCCGCCGCCTTGCTGCCCGTTGCCGCCGCCGGCCATCGAGGCCAAGGTATCCAATAGGCTCATCGCCGTGCTCCTGGAAAAGAAGAGGGAAAACCAGTATATGCGCTGGTTTGCACGATTCCTGGCGCGCGGCGGGCGTGGAAACCCATATTTGCAAATCTTGTCCTTTGCCGCCCGACGGACGGCTCAGCCGGCCCCGCCCCGCAGCGCCTGCAGCACTTTCTGCCCTGCCCGCCCATCGGCCGGCAGGCCCAGCTCGCGCTGCGCCTTCTGCAAGGCATTCCGGGTTTGCACGCCGATCAGGCCATCAGGCTCGCCGATGTCATAGCCGCGCGCAATCAGCAGGGTCTGCAATTCGCGCCGCTCGGCGCGCGACAGCCCCGGATCATCGGTCGGCCAGGCCTGGACCAGCGATCCGCCGCCGCGCAGCCGGTCGGACAGGTGCGCGATCGCCAGCGCGTAGCTTTCGGCCGCGTTATAGGAATAGAGCGCGTCGAAGTTGCGCGTCACCAGGAACGCCGGGCCGCCGCGACCGGCGGGCAGCAACAGCGCCGCCGGGACATCGCCGGCGGGCAAGGGCCGGCCGTCGGCCCGCGTGATGCCCTGGCCGGTCCAGTGCGACAGGGCGCGCTTGTTCTTGCGTCCCGCGCCGGCGGCATTGAACCCCGCCGGCAGCCGCACCTCGTAACCCCAGGCCATGCCACCATTCCAGCCCGCGTGCTTGAGGAAATTCGCGGTGGACGCGAGCGCGTCCGGCACGCTGTCGATCAGGTCGCGACGGCCGTCGCCGTCGCCGTCCACCGCCAGCCGCAGGTACGTGGACGGCATGAACTGGGTCTGGCCGAAAGCGCCGGCCCACGAGCCCTGCAGCTTCTCGGGCGCGATGCCCTCTTCCTGGATGATCTTGAGCGTGGCAAAGAACTCGCCCCGGAAATACGCCTGCCGGCGACCATAGCAGGACAGCGTGGACAGCGACACCAGCAGGGAACGCCCGCCCAGGGTCTGTCCGTAGTTGCTCTCCACCCCCCAGACGGCGGCGATGACAGCCGGATCCACGCCGTAGCGGACCGAGGCGCGCTGCAGATCCGCCTGCCAGCGCGCCATGCCCGCCTGGCCATCCGTCACGCGCTCGTCATCGACCAGCGCCGCCATGTAGTCCCAGATGGGCGTGCGGAACTCGGGCTGGAAATCCAGCAGATCCAACACGCTCATGTCGGGCGCCAGCTTCGCCGTGTGGGCATCGAAGGTGGCGGCCGACACGCCGGTTTTCAGCGCCGGCGCGCGCAGCCGGGCCAGGCAGCCGTCGAAGCTGTCGGCCGCCGCGGCGGGCATGGCGGGCAGCGACGCGGCCAGCGCGGCGGCCAGCAGCAGCGCGCGCGGTCGGGCGGATCGGGACGGGGAGCGTGTGACGGGATGGGCGGGTTTCATCCGGTTGGATCTCATGATGACGTTGTTGGGGAGGCGGCCTGCAAGGCCGCCAGTTCGGCTTCGTCGAAACCGGCGGCGCGGCGGGCTTCCAGGTTGAACGGACCGCGCAGGCGCGGCGCGCCGTGCAATTGCGCCAGTTCCGCGTAGCAGGCCACGGGGTCCCTGTCCTGCTGCGCGCACAGATACTTGAACCAGCGGTTGCCGATCGCCACATGGCCGATCTCGTCGGCCAGGATGATATCCAACACCGCCGCGCTCTCGGCATCGCCGACGCCGTTCAATTTGTCGCGGATCATGGGCGAGGCATCCAGCCCGCGCGCCTCCAGCGTGCGCGGCACCAGCGCCAGCCGCGCCAGCAGGTCGCCACGGGTGCGCTCGGCCATGTCCCACAGGCCGTTGTGCGCGGGGAAATCGCCATAGGCATGGCCCAGGCTGGCCAGGCGCTGGTTGAGCAGCTCGAAGTGATAGGCCTCTTCGCGCGCCACGCGCAGCCAGTCCAGGTAAAACGCCGCCGGCATGCCGGCGAAGCGCCAGATGATGTCCAGCGCCAGGTTGACCGCGTTGAATTCGATATGCGCCAGCGCGTGCAGCAGCGCGGCGCGCCCTTCGGGCGAGGCCGGCGAGCGATGCCGCAGCTGCTGCGGCGACACCAGCTCGGGGCGCGCCGGCCGGCCCGGCAATGCGCTGGACGGCTCCAGGCGGCATTCCGCATCGACGACGGACGCGTCGCCAATGGCGCGCACGGCGGCAATCTTGCCGGCCCAGTCATCGACCGCCAGCGCGTGCAAGGCCTGGGCCCGCAGGCAGGCGGCGCCCGGCGGGTTCATATTGCTGTTCATATGCAGGATTCCAGTGGCGGACGGTCTCGGCGAGCCGTCCGCGGCTGTCTTGGCCGCCGGCCCTCTCTTGGCGGCGGCGCGGCCTTGGGCCGCAACCTGGGAGACTTTATCATTGCCCCATGGATTCCTCGCCGCGCCTGACCATCGAAACCGACCTGTCCCGCATCGACGCCCGTCAATGGGACGCGCTGGCCGGCGACCAGCCCTTCCTGCGCCACGCCTTTCTGCGGGCGCTGCACGAGACCGGCTGCGCCTCGCCACGGACCGGCTGGTCGCCGCACTACCTGGCGCTGTGGCGCGGCGAGACGCTGGCCGGCGCCGTGCCGCTGTACCTGAAATCGCACTCGCGCGGCGAATACGTGTTCGACCATGCCTGGGCCGACGCCTTCGAGCGCCACGGCTTGCGCTACTACCCCAAGCTGCTGTCGGCCATTCCCTTCACGCCCGTGACCGGCCCCCGCTTGCTGGCCGCCGGCCCGGACGAACGCGCCGCGCTGGCGCGCGCGCTGATCGCCTTCGCCGAGGAAATCGGCGTGTCCTCGCTGCACCTGCTGTTCCCGTCCGATACCGACATGCGCGCGCTGCGCGAGGCCGGCTTCCTGGTCCGCGAAAGCGTGCAGTTCCATTGGCGCAATGCCGGCCATGCCGATTTCGACGCCTTCCTGGCCTCGATGAGCCACGACAAGCGCAAGAAGATCCGGCAGGACCGCAAGAAGGTCGCCGCCGCCGGCCTGCGCCACCGCTGGCTGCGCGGCGACGCCATCGGCGCGGACGAACTGGATTTCTTCTATCAGTGCTACCGCGGCACCTACTTCCAACACGGCAACCCGCCCTACCTGAGCGCGGACTTCTTCCGCCGCGCCCACCGCGACCAGCCCGACGCCTTCGTGCTGATCCTGGCCGAACGCGACGGCGCGCCCGTGGCGGCGGCGCTGAACCTGGCCGGCGGCGACGCGCTGTACGGACGTTACTGGGGAGCCACGGAATACGTGCCTGGCCTGCATTTCGAGACCTGCTACATGCAGGCCATCGCCTACTGCATCGCGCACGGCTTCGCCCGCTTCGAAGGCGGCGCGCAAGGCGAACACAAGATGGCGCGCGGCCTGCTGCCCACCCCCACCTGGTCCGCCCACTGGGTCGCCGACCCGCGCTTCGCCGACGCGATCCAACGCTTCCTGGACGAGGAAACCACGGCGGTCGAGGGCTACCTGGACGAACTGGAAGCGCACACGCCGTTCAAGCAGAACACGACGGACAACGCCAACTAGACGCTGACCAACGCCGCCAGGAACAAACACTCACCGCACGAAACCGCCCTCCCTCAAGCGGGGCCACGCGGAGCCGGCTTTGCCGGTCCGCTGTGGCGCCCCCTTGAGGGGGAAGCGCGCAAGCGCTTCGGGGGTGATCCTACAAGAACCTATCCAGCAGCTTGCGGCTGTGCTTGTCCAGCGACATCAGGTCGCGGATCAGATAGAAGATGCCGTGGTTGTCGGCGATCAACAGCGTCTGCGCGTTCAGGCGGCGGATGTCTTCCTCGCCGCGCAGCGTGAAGGCCGTCTCGCCTCGGTCGGTCTCGACCTTCCAGACGGTGGGCGTGGCGAAGGCCGACACGCTCTTGAGCTTGCGGATCTCCGGCATGAACTCGCGGCTGGCGAGCTCCTCTTCCACCAGCGCCCGCGCGTCGGCGGGCAGGTCCGACAGTTGATCGATCCAGAGCAGTTCGTGGCCGTCGGCGGTCACCAGCGACAGGCCGCGGCCCGACTGGCTGATGGGAAAGGCGCGCACGGGCAGCACGCCTTCGTGCGTCTGGCCGTCGGCGCCCTGGAACACCAGGCGGCCGAACGCATTGCGGCGCAATTGGAATGTGGGAAGCGTCATGGCTGGATTTCCGTTTCCGCGTCAGGCCACGGCGGCCATGTCGTCGCTGCCCGGCGACTGAGCGTCGGCCTCGGCCTGGCGGGCCTGCGCCTGGTAAAGGCGGTAGTACGCGCCTTCCTTGGCCATCAGTTCCTCGTGCGGCCCCTGCTCGACGATCTGGCCACGGTCCAGCACCACCAGCCGATCGGCCTTGCGCAACGTGCTCAGGCGGTGGGCGATGGCGATGGTGGTGCGTCCGCGCACCAGGTTGTCCAGCGCCTTCTGGATTTCCTTTTCGGTGGTGGTATCCACCGAGGACGTGGCTTCGTCCAGGATCAGGATGCGCGGATCGATCAGCAGCGCGCGCGCGATCGAGATGCGCTGGCGTTCGCCGCCGGACAGCGCCTGGCCGCGCTCGCCGACCAGCGAGTCGTAGCCATGCGGCAGCCGCAGGATGAATTCGTGCGCGTGCGCGGCGCGCGCGGCCGCGACGATTTCCTCGCGCGTGGCCTCCGGCTTGCCGTAGGCGATGTTCTCGGCGATGGTGCCGAAGAAAAGGAACGGTTCCTGCAGCACCAGGCCGATGTTGCGGCGGTACTCGGACACGCGCAGCGAGCGGATGTCGGCGCCGTCCACCATCACCGCGCCCTCGGACACGTCGTAGAAGCGGCAGATCAGGTTGATCAGCGTGCTCTTGCCCGAGCCGCTGTGGCCGACCAGGCCGATCATCTCGCCCGGCGCGATGTTCAGGTTCAGGCCGCGGATGACCTGGCGGTTGCCGTAGCGGAAACCCACCTCGCGCAATTCGATGCGGCCGTTGATCTGCGGCAGCTTGGCCGGATTCTGCGGTTCGGGCACGCTGGAAACGTGGTCCAGGATGTCGAAGATGCGCTTGGCGCCGGCGGCGGCCTTCTGCGTCACCGACACGATCCGGCTCATGGAGTCCAGGCGCGTGTAGAAGCGGCCGATATAGGCCAGGAAGGCCGCCAGCACGCCCACCGTGATCTGCTTCTGCGAGACCTGCCAGATGCCGAAGATCCACACCACCAGCAGGCCGACCTCGGTCAGCAGCGTGACCGTGGGCGAGAACAGCGACCAGACCGTGTTGACGCGGTCGTTGACTTCCAGGTTGCGGTTGTTGGCTTCGCGGAAACGGGCGACCTCGCGCTTTTCCTGGGCGAAGGCCTTGACCACGCGGATGCCGGGGATGGTGTCGGCCAGCACGTTGGTGATTTCCGACCAGATGCGGTCGACCTTCTCGAAGCCATGCCGCAGCCGGTCGCGCACGGCGTGGATCATCCAGATGATGAAGGGCAGCGGCACCAGCGTCACCAGCGCCAGCCAGGGATTGATCGACACCAGGATGACCGCCGTCATGACGATCATCAGGATGTCATTGGCGAAGTCGAGCAGGTGCAGCGACAGGAACACGCAGATGCGGTCGGTCTCGCTGCCGATGCGCGAGATCAGGTCGCCGGTGCGCTTGCCGCCGAAATACTCCAGCGACAGCTTCTGCAGATGTTCGTAGGTGGTGGTGCGCAGGTCCGCGCCGATGCGCTCGCTGACCCAGGCCAGGATGAAGGTGCGGGCCCAGCCCAGGCCCCAGGCCAGGAAGGCCGAGGCCAGCAGGCCGCCCAGATAGAGGCGGACCTTGTCATAGTCGATGGGCGCGCCGTTCTGGAACGGGATCAGCACATCGTCCATCAGCGGCATGGTCAGGTACGGCGGCACCAGCGCGGCGGCCGTGCCCAGCAGCGTCAGCAGGAAGCCGGACAGCAGCGCCAGCCGGTACGGCTTGGCGAAGCGCCACAGGCGCAGCAGCGCCCAGGTCGAGGATGGCGCCGCCTGCTCGCGATGGCAGATCGGGCATTCCTCGGCGTCTTCGGGAATCGGATTGTGACAGATGGTGCAGGCGCGATCGCCGTCATGCTGCGGCGGCTGGCCCGACAGGCGGATGGCCTGCTGCGCCTCGAATTGCGCCAGCAGGCGCAACGCCGGCGGGTTGCAGGCCAGCGTGAAGCGCCAGATGCCCAGGCGCGCCCTGTCGTCGTGCAGTTCCATGACCGCCGCGCCGGCATGGTCGGCCAGCGTCAGGGACAATTGGGGACCGTACGCCCAGGACTCCCAGCCGCTATCGTCGGCCTTGCGCGCCAAAAGGCGCTTGTCCGTGGCCGCGACCAGGCCAGGATGGAACTTCAGCCGCTGGTCCAGGTCTATTTCAACCCAGGCCAGCAGGGTTTCGCCATCGGTCAGTTCGGCGCGGATTTCATCCCGCCAGCGGGCAGGAAAGGCATCGGCAAGGCCTGAATGCAGGTTTGGTTTTTTCATTGGTACGCATACCGGGGCCCAGACACTGCCCTAGACACTGCCATGCAAGGTGGCAAAGCGGTTTTCGCCAGGGGGCTGAAAACGTGTCCTTTCCTTACAACAAATCGAGTTCCCGCCCTTGAAGGCGTCGTATAGTATCAGCCGATTTTTCTAATTAGGAATATCTCTGGGATCCCCCACTCGTTGGCATTATTCTTTAAGCGCAACCCCAATCAAATTCGCGGTCATATGCATAGGGGCTTCCGCGCGTGCCAACCTGCATCTCGAGCAAATTAAAACATGAAAAAGAAAGACATTGAATTTCTCGATGTCGTGGCTTTGCGCGGCCCGAACATTTGGACCTACCGTCCGGTCCTGGAAGCCTGGGTGGACATCGGCGAGCTGGAAGACTACCCGTCGAACACGATTCCCGGATTCTACGAACGCCTGACCGAATGGCTGCCGACCCTGATCGAGCACCGCTGCAGCCCGGGCGTGCGGGGCGGCTTCCTGATGCGACTGAAGGAAGGCACCTGGCCCGGCCATATTCTTGAACATGTCACCCTGGAACTGCAGAATCTCGCCGGCCTGCGCGGCGGTTTCGGCAAGGCCCGGGAAACCTCCACCCGCGGCGTCTACAAGGTCGTGGTGCGCGCCTGGCAGGAACAGGTCACCCGCGCCGCGCTGGAAGAAGCCCGCAACCTGGTCATGGCCGGCATCGAGGACCGCCCGTTCGACGTGCCCGCCGCCGTGGCGCGCCTGCGCACGCTGATCGACCGCCACTGCCTGGGCCCCAGCACGGCCTGCATCGTGGACGCGGCCGACGACCGCGACATCCCCTACATCCGCCTGTTCGAGGGCAACCTGGTGCAGTTCGGCTATGGCTCGCGCCAGCGCCGCATCTGGACCGCCGAGACCGACCGCACCAGCGCCATCGCCGAGGGCATCTCGCGCGACAAGGACCTGACCAAGGAACTGCTGTCCACCTGCGGCGTGCCGGTGCCGGAAGGCCGCCTGGTCGACAGCCCCGAGGACGCCTGGGACGCGTCCGAGGACATCGGCCTGCCGGTGGTGGTCAAACCCTATGACGGCAACCACGGCCGCGGCGTCTTCACCAACCTGACCACGCGCGAGGAAGTGCTGTCGGCCTATGCCGTCGCGGTCGAGGAAGGCAGCGGCGTCATCGTCGAGCGCTTCGTGCTGGGCAACGAGCACCGCCTGCTGGTCGTGGGCAACCGCATGGTGGCCGCCGCCGCCGGCGAGCCGGCCTGGGTCACGGGCGACGGCAAGTCCTCCATCACCGAGCTGATCGACAACCAGATCAACACCGACCCGCGCCGCGGCCGCACCGAGAACCATCCGCTCAACCCGGTGCGCCTGGATTCGGCCGCGCGCCTGGAGATCGCCCGCCAGGGCATGGACGCCGACAGCGTGCCCGCCGACGGCCAGCGCGTGCTGGTGCAGCGCAGCGGCAACGTGGCCTTCGACGTGACCGACAAGGTCCACCCCAGCGTTGCCGCGACCGTGACGCTGGCCGCCCGCATCGTCGGCCTGGACATCGCCGGCGTGGACCTGGTGGCCGAGGACATCTCGCGGCCGCTGGACGAGCAGCGCGGCGCCATTGTCGAAGTCAACGCCGGCCCCGGCCTGCTGATGCACCTGAAACCGGCCGACGGCACGCCCCGCCCCGTGGGCCGGGCCATCGTCGACCACCTGTTCCCCGAAGGCGATGCCGGCCGCATCCCCATCGTCGGCGTCACCGGCACCAACGGCAAGACCGTGGTCGCGCGCCTGATCGCGCGCCTGCTGTACCTGTCGGGCAAGCGCACCGGCCTGGCCTGCAGCGAAGGCCTGTACCTGGACCGCCGCCTGGTGCAAAAGGGCGACCGCGCCGACTTCGCCTCGGGCACGCGCATCCTGATGAACCGCAACGTCGACGCCGCCGTCATCGAGAACGACAGCAGCGTGATCCTGGGCCAGGGCCTGGCCTACGACCGCTGCCAGGTCGGCGTGGTCACCAACATCGATGACGCCGACCATCTCGGCGACTTCGACATCAATGACGCCGAACGCATGTTCAACGTCTTCCGCACGCAGGTGGACGTGGTGCTGCCCGGCGGCTACACGGTGCTGAACGCGCGCGATCCGCGCGTGGTCGAGATGGCCGAGCTGTCCGACGGCGCCGTGATCTTCTTCGGCATCGATCCCGCCCTGCCCGCCATCGCCGCCCATCTGCAACAGGATGGCCGCGCCGTGTTCGTGCGCGACGGCGCCATCGTGCTGGCGCAGGGCAAGCGCGAGGAACGCCTGGCCGACGTGGCCGCGATCCCGCTGACCCACGGCGGACGCGTGGCCTTCCAGGTCGAGAACGTGCTGGCCGCCGTTGGCGCGGCCTGGGCGCTGGACATTCCGGTGGAGCTGATCCGCGCCGGCATCGAGACCTTCGACATCGACCAGGCCGACGCGCCCTGGCAGTTCACGGTGTTCGAGCGCGGCGGCAGCACGGTCGTGGTCGACGACGCGCACAACGCCTCGGCGCTGCGCCCGCTGATCGCCGCCATCGACCAGTTCCCCGCCACCGCGCGCAGCGCCGTCTATTCGGCCGGCGCGGACCGCCGCGACGCCGACCTGATCGAACAGGGCAAGCTGCTGGGCGATGCCTTCGACCGCGTGGTGCTGTATGACGACGCCACCGTGCGCAGCAAGCGTCCCGACGGCCAGGCGCGCGCGCTGCTGCGCCAGGGCCTGGCGCAAGGCAGCCGCGTCAAGCACATCCAGGACGAGCCCGACCACGGCAAGGCCATCGCCGGCGCGCTGGACGCCATCGCCGCCGGCGACTTCGTCCTGCTGCAATCCGACGAAGCCTTCTCCGGCCCCACCATCGATCTGGTCCGCCGCTGGATCCAGCAACACTGACACAATCCCGGCGCGTCCCGATCGGGGCGCGCCTGAGCCAGACAGACAGGAATACCTGCCATGGAAGTTTCCCGCATCCGAGCGCTGCGCGGCCCCAATCTGTGGAGCAAGAACACGGCGATCGAGGCCATCGTGTCCTGCGCCGACGCCGAGTGCTCCATCGACAACCTCCCCGACTTCGAGGCGCGGCTGCGCGCCCGCCTGCCGCAGACCGGCCTGCTGCGCCCCGAGGGCCACCAGGGCGCCGTGTCCATCGCCCACGTGCTACAGATCGTCTCGCTGACCATGCAAGCCCACGCCGGCTGCCCGGTCACGTTCGGCCGCACCGCGACCACGATCGAACCGGGCGTGTTCCAGGTGGTGGTGGAGTACAGCGAGGAAGAAGTCGGCCGCCTGGCGATGGATCTTGCCCAGCAGCTGGTGCGCGCCGCGCTGGACGACACGCCCTTCGACCTGCCCGACGCCCTCAAGCGCCTGCGCGAGCTGGACGAGGACGTGCGCCTGGGCCCGAGCACCGGCTCCATCGTCAACGCCGCCACCGCGCGCGGCATTCCCTACCGCCGCCTGACGCAGGGCAGCATGGTGCAGTTCGGCTGGGGCAGCAAGCAGCGCCGCATCCAGGCCGCCGAGACCGACCTGACCAGCGCCATCTCCGAATCGATCGCGCAGGACAAGGACCTGACCAAGATGCTGCTGGACGCCGCCGGCGTGCCGGTGCCGCTGGGCCGCTCGGTCACCACCGCCGAAGAAGCCTGGGAAGCCGCCCAGGAACTCGGCGGCCCGGTCGTGGTCAAGCCGCGCGACGGCAGCCAGGGCCGTGGCGTGGCCGTGAACATCGAAACGCGCGAGCGGGTGATCCAGGCCTTCGAAGTGGCCGAGGAAATCAGCTCGGAAGTCATCGTCGAGCGCTACATTCCCGGCCATGACTTCCGCCTGCTGGTGGTGGGCGGCAATCTGGTCGCGGCCTCGCGCCGCGATCCGCCGCAGGTCACCGGCGACGGCCGCCACACCATCCGCCAGCTGGTCGAGCAGGTCAACGCCGACCCGCTGCGCGGCGACGGCCACGCCACCTCGCTGACCAAGATCCGCTTCGACGACATCGCCCTGGCCACGCTGAAGAAGCAGGGCTACGACGCCGATTCCGTGCCGCCCCCGGGCACGCTGATCTTCCTGCGCAACAACGCCAACCTGAGCACCGGCGGCTCGGCCACCGACGTGACCGACGAGGTCCATCCCGAGATGGCCGCGCGCGCCGTGTCGGCCGCCCGAATGATCGGCCTGGACATCTGCGGCGTGGACATCGTCGCCGAGAGCGTGCTGTATCCGCTGGAGGAACAACACGGCGGCGTGGTGGAAGTCAACGCCGCGCCCGGCCTGCGCATGCACCTGAACCCATCCTTCGGCAAGGGCCGCAACGTGGGCGAGGCCATCATCGCCAACATGTACGCCGACGGCGAGGACGGCCGCATCCCGGTCGTGGCGGTGGCCGGCACCAACGGCAAGACCACCACCGTGCGCCTGACCGCGCATCTGCTGGGCGCCGCCGGCAACCGCGTCGGCATGACCAATTCCGACGGCGTGTACGTCGACAACCTGCGCATCGACACCGGCGACTGCAGCGGCCCGCGCAGCGCCCGCAGCGTGCTGATGCATCCCGACGTGGACGCGGCCGTGTTCGAGACCGCGCGCGGCGGCATCCTGCGCGAAGGCCTGGCGTTCGACCGTTGCAACGTGGCCATCGTCACCAACATCGGCATGGGCGACCACCTGGGCCTGGGCTACATCAGCACGGTCGAGGACCTGGCCGTGGTCAAGCGCGTCATCGTCCAGCACGTGCATCCGTCGGGCATGGCGGTACTGAACGCCGCCGATCCCATCGTCGCCGAGATGGCCGCCAGCTGCCCCGGCTCGATCACCTACTTCGCCGAAGACCGCAACCATCCCATCATGGCCACGCATCGCGCGCAGGGCCTGCGCGTGGTCTACCGCGACGGCGACAGCATCGTCGCGGCCCAAGGCGCGGAGGAAACCCGCTTCCCGCTGGCCGAGATACCGCTCACCCGCAATGGAACCATCGTCTTCCAGGTCGAGAACGCGATGGCCTCCATCGCCGCGGCCTGGGGGCTGAACCTGGACTGGAACGTCGTGCGCCGCGGCCTGGCCAGCTTCGTCAACGATGCCCAGACCGCGCCGGGCCGCTTCAATGTGTTCGACTATCGCGGCGCGACGGTCATCGCCGACTACGGCCACAACCCCGACGCCATTCTGGCGCTGGTGCGCGCCGTGGACGCCATGCCCGCCAAGCGGCGCTCGGTGGTGATCAGCGGCGCCGGCGACCGCCGCGACGAAGACATCCGCATGCAGACCGAGATCCTGGGCGACGCGTTCGACGACGTGCTGCTGTACCAGGACCAGTGCCAGCGCGGCCGCGCCGACGGCGAAGTGGTGGCGCTGCTGCGCCAGGGCCTGGTCCACGCCACCCGCGCCAAGCAGGTCGACGAGATCTACGGCGAGTTCCTGGCCATCGACACGGCGCTGGCGCGCCTGCAGGCCGGCGACCTGTGCCTGATCCTGGTCGACCAGGTCGAGGAAGCGCTGGAGCACATCGCCAAGCGCATCCAGGAAGCCTGATTCCGGTCCAGGTCGGGCGATACGCGAACGGGGCGCTACAACGCGCCCCGTTCGCTTTTTATTGCTGCCCGGACCTAGCCGTAGGCGCGGACCACGTCCGCCCGCGCCTGGAAGCGGTCCGTGCCCGCGCAGCCCGCCGTCGCCAGGACGGCCAGCGCCAGCATCAGCGCGGCGCAGATTCGTTTCGGCATGCTTGACTCCTTGCTCCTTGCCGTCGACATCCGGCGGCTTCCCGGACGAAGATACCAGCGCGCTCGTCGGCCGCCAATCGCACCTAGCGCGCAGCCGGACCTGCGCTGGCGGCACGCGCGAAAACGCGCGCAGATCCCGTTACCTGCCCCAATCAAAACGGGACAAGACATTGCACGAATGTAACTCCCGTCCTGGCTACAGGCCTGCCTGCATCCGGTCGGAAACGCGGGGATTTGTCCCCATCAACACCGTTACATTTGTCCACAGCCAGGTTTGACAGCCCTTCCGGCCGGCACGTACGGTGGAGCCATGCTGATCAGCGTCCTACTCAACCGCGAACACAGCGCTTACGGCCATAAGCCGACATTCGCACACACGCAGGGAGGTACTTATGAACAACGACATCATCGCTGGCAAGTGGAAGCAACTGACGGGCAAGGCCAAGGCCGCCTGGGGTGAACTCACCGACGACGAGCTGACCCGCAGCGAGGGCAACGCCGAACGCCTGGCGGGCCTGATCCAGGAACGCTATGGCAAGACCAAGGAACAGGCGCAGAAGGAAGTCCGCGACTTCTTCGACCAGAATCGCTGAACCACGCCTGATTCCGTTAACGACCACCGGGAGAAGCTGACATGCTGCACTACGCCGTGGTTTTCTTCGTGATCGCGATCATCGCCGCGATCCTGGGCTTCGGCGGCATCGCCGGCGCCGCCGTGGGCATCGCCAAGATCCTGTTCTTCGTCTTTCTCGTCCTGGCGCTGCTGTCCCTGCTGGGCGGCAGTTTCCGCAAAAAATAACGGCGACAAGCCGTCACAGCCATCGCGTCCACGACGCGCCGAATTCTAACCAACCAGGAGCACTATCTATGGAAATCCGCAAGCTGATCGCCGCCGCCGCACTGGGCACGGGCGCCGTCTTCACTTCCATGGCTTACGCCGCCGACGCCGACAACAAGCCCAAGCAGTCCGTGGGCGAGTACGCGTCCGACGCGACCGTGACCACCAAGGTCAAGGCCGCCTTCGTGGCCGACAAGCAGCTCAGCGCGTTGGACATCGCGGTTGAAACCAACAACGGCGTCGCCACGCTGACCGGCACGGTGGGCACCGCCGCCGAAGCCGATCACGCCGCCAAGGTCACCCGCGGCATCGAAGGCGTCAAGCAGGTGATGAACAACATCAAGGTGGATCCCGCCAAGAACAAGAAGTAGGCCGGACCTCATGCGCCTGAAGGCGCCCGTGCTGCGGCACGGGCGCTTTTTTTTTGCGCGACCGGCGTCAGAGCGTGATAACGCCGCGCCCGATATCGAGCGCGCGGCCGCCCACCTGGATGCGGCCGTTGGCCGACACATCCAGCAGCAGGCGGCTGGGCCGGCCGATCTGCGCGCCCTGGCGCACCACGAGGCTGGCCGGCAAGACGCGACCCTGCGCCTGCAACCAGCCGCCCAGGTTGGCGCATGCCGAACCGGTGGCCGCGTCCTCGTCCACGCCGCCACCGGCCTTGGCGAAGAAATAGCGCGCCTCCACCACCTGCCGGCCGGCCTCGACCGCGCCTTCGTCGAACGCGAACAGATACGTGGTCTTGCGTCCCAGGCTGCTTTCCTGCCAGCGGTCCAGTTGCGAGCTGTCCGGCAGCGCGCGACGCACCGCGTCCACGCTGCGCAGCGGCACCAGCAGCTGGTCCGCGCCGGTATCGATCCAGATGGGATCGCCCAGCAGGTCATCCTCGTTCAGGCCAACCAGGCTGGCGATCTCGGCGCGGCCCAGCGTCGGCGCGGCCGTGCCGACGCCGTTCGGGCAAGGCGCGGTGAAGGTCCAGGCATCGCCCTGCGCCGTCACCGGCACCACGCCCGCCTTGAACTCCAGCGTCAGCGCGTCGCCCGTGCCCAGCAGGTCGCGCACCACCTGCGCGGTGCCCAGCGTGGGATGGCCGGCGAACTTCATTTCGTAGCCGGGCGTGAAGATGCGCACGCGCGCATCCGCCTGCTCGGACGGCAGGATGAAGGTGGTTTCGGACAGGTTGAACTGCGCGGCCAGCTGCAGCATGACGGCGTCGTCCAGGCCGCGCGCGTCCTCGAACACGCACAGCTGGTTGCCGCTGAAGGCGGAGTCGTTGGTGGCGAAGACGTTGAGCAGGCGGAAGGCGTAGTCGGTCATGGCGGGCAGGCGCAAGAGTCTCTGGGTTGGGCCGCGGACGCGGCCGGGCCCAACACTTTATCCCAAAGCGCCGCCGCCTTCGCGGCCTGATTCACCAGATGGCGAAGAACAGCACCCAGGCCCAGCAGAACGGCGCCAGGCCAGCCGCCAGCACCAGCCACGCCAGCACTTTGCGCGGCACGCCGCCGGGCCTTGCGGCCAACAAGCGCGCGAACAGGCGCAGCGTCCACAGCACCGCCAGCGTCAGCAGCGTGAAGCGCACGGGCGCGGCCCAGGCCGCCTGCACGCCTTCGTGCTTGAGCAGGTTGACGGTAGTGGCCGACAGTCCCAGGAACACGCCAATGCCAGCGGACGGAATCAAGGCCTGCGCCAGCTTGTGCAGGCCGGGCCGGCCCCAGCGCGTGGCGGCCGCGCCGGGCACGGCCAGCGCCGGCGCGATGCGATCGGCGATCCACAGCGACAGGTAGGCCGCGCCGCCGACGCAGACCGTGGCACCGATCACGAACATCAGGATGCCGGCGCCGTCCAGCCAGGAAAAGCTGTCGTTGACCTCGGGATAGTGCGTGAGAATGAACCAGGGCGCGTTGTCCAGCAGCGGCCACATGATGTCGTGCTCGACCAGCCAGGTCGCGGCCCATTGCTTGGCGCTCACATACCAGGGGCTGGCGCTCCACAGGAAGGCGCCGATGGCGATGCCCATCAGGCCGAAGCACAGCAGCGCGGTCTGCCAGGGTTCGCCGTCAGTGACGTGGACGATCTCGGCTTCCGGCGAGCGTGGCGTCAGTTCGATGGCGCCACGGTAGCCGCTGCAGCGGCCACAGACATGGCAGTCGCCCGCGCCCTTCATGTGGCGCAGGGGCACGAGCGGCGCACAGTTGATGGGCTCGATGCGGATCACCGGATGACGCCACTTTTCTTCGTCGACCTTGAAGTGCCAGGGCGCGAGCTTGGCCAGCAGGTTGAACACGCCGTTGACCGGGCACAGGTACTTGCACCAGACGCGCTTGTTGCGGCCGTACAGGTAGCCCACGATCATGGCGGCCACCGTGGAGCCGCCCAGCACCGCCAGCACCGCCAGCGGGTATTGGTAGACGCTGACCAGCTGGCCATAGACCGTCGTCAGCGCGAAGGCGACGAAGGGCCAGCCGCCCCAGCGCATCCATTTCGGGATGGCCTTGCCGCGCCCGCGCTCGCTGGCCCATTCGGTCAGCATGCCTTCCGGACAGAGCCAGCCGCACCAGGCGCGCCCGAGGATGGGCATGGACACCAGCACGAACGGCCACCACACGCCCCAGAACGCGAACTGCGCGACGATGGTCAGGTTGTTGACGACCGAGGCCGAATTGTCCGGCAGCGGCAGCACCGCGGGCACGATCAGGAGGAAAGCGTATATCGCGACAATGCCCCACTGCAGCTTGCGCAACAGGGGGGCATGGTCACGGAGAAAATCGGCGATACGGGAGGTCGCCCTCCCGAGTGCTGCGGCCATATCTAAACCTTCATGTGTCTGTCATCCGCCGACGTTCCGGATCAGGGCGCGCTGCGGGCCACCGACGGCGCCGGGGCGGGCTTGGCGCCAGCCCAGCGCAGCAGCGCCCAGACCAGGATCCAGTACGCCACCCAGACGAGCACCGAGATCAGGGCCGGCATGGCGCGGTAGCCGGCGAAATCCGCCAGGATCTTGCCCAGGCCGGTGCTGTCGCTCAACAGCGCCGAGGTGTCCCAGACCGGATCGACGATGGCCGGCACCACGTCCAGCGAGATCAGCCGGTCGAGTCCGCCGACCAGCAGGGCGCCGGCCAGCAGCAGCAACAGGATCTCGGTGACGCGGAAAAAACGGCGCCAGGTGATCAGCTTGCCGCCCAGCTGCAGCAGCCAGAAGGTCAGCAGCGCGGCGATGAAACCGCCCACGCCTGCCAGGGCCAGCTTGAACATGTCGCCGCCGCCCTCGCCCGCCGACACGGTGCCGTACAGGAAGACCACGGTCTCGCTGCCTTCGCGCGCCACGGCGATCGCCACCAGCAGGAACAGGCCCCACCAGTTGTCATTGGCCACGGAGGTGCGCGCGCCGCCCTCAAGCTCGCTCTTGAGCGTGCGGCCGTGCTTCTTCATCCAGATGACCATCTGCACCACCAGCGCGCAGGCGGCCAGCGACATGATGCCCTGGAACCATTCCTGGCCCTCGTCGCTGAGCCAGGACGAGATGCCCAGCAGCACCAGCGCCAGCGCCACGGCCAGCGCCGCGCCAGCGGCGACGCCGCCCCACAGGTAGGCCAGGCCGCGCTTGCCTTGCGGCGCGGCGCGCAGCCAGGTGTACAGGATGCCCACCACCAGCAGAGCTTCGACGCTTTCGCGCCAGACGATAAAGAGGACCTGTTCCATGTCTTGCTACCGGCTTATTCCTTGGGCTTGACCACCAAGGTGCCTTTCACGTTCTGGTGAAAGTCATCGAAAAACGGATACTCGCCGGGACGCGAGATCGTGATCACCACAAAGGATTTCACGCCCGGGCCCAGCACTTTTTCCTTGCGCAGCGGAATGCTCTCGAATTCCACCGGCTCGTTGCTCTCGTTGATGAGCTCGATCTTGAAGCGCCCCGCCGGGACTTCCAGCGTGGCCGGCTCAAACGTGCCGTCCGGCTTGAAGGTCAAGGTGAACGTGGGCAGCTCGTCGGCCGCCGCCGGAGCGGCGGCGCCGATCAGGGCCGCCGCGATGACGCTGAGCAGGCGACGCACGATCAGTAGCCGCCCTTCTTGCCAGTGCCGGCGTAGACGAATTCATATTCCAGGTCGATCGGCTCGAACCACGGACCCACGCCCGTCTCCTTGTCGATGTGACGACCGAAGTGGCTCATCTTGTTCGCGGTCGGCGGCAGGATCGAGTACTTCAGCTTGTACTTGCCCGGACCTTCGAGCTTGATGTTCTCGCCATAGTGCGGACCGTCGTTGGCGACCATGGGCATGAAGGTGCCCTTCTGCACGTTCTGGCTGCCGACCTTCTGGATCTCGTAGTTCACGACCAGGTAAGGCACCCACTCGCCTTCCGGAAAGCCGGTCTTGTTGTCGGCGGTGGCGTGGATGTCGGCTTCGAGGTGCACGTCGGAATCCTTGGCCGGACGCATCATGCCGGGAGGGTCCATTTCGATCGGCTGCAGGTACACCGCGCCGATTTCCATGCCGCCCTTCTGCACCGGCTTGCCGATGGGGTATTCGGCCGCCTGCGCGGCAGACACGCTCAAACCGACAATGGCCAGCGCCAAGGCTTTCTTGATCATGTGCATATTCCTCGATACATGGATGAAACGATGGTTCTCAAAAATATAAACAAGAACCGTTTTCATTAATGTAACCAAAGAAACTGACATATCCCTGAACCTTCGCCGCCAAAAAAGACGCGGCCATTGCGCGGGATCAAACGCTGCCGGCCGGCGCAACAAAAAGCCGGCGCACCGCGCCGGCTTCGTTCCCGGACCGCCGCGACGGCGGCCGGCCTTGCCTGCCTACTTGCGTCCGCCCGGATTCCCGCCCGGCGTGAACGGGAAGGTCGAGAACATGGCGCGGGTCTGGTCCTGCATCTGGTCCTGCATCTGCACGAACAGGTTCTTGCTCTGGTCGATGTAGTTGTTCATCATGTTCTGCAGCATGGGCGTCTGCACGTTCATGAACTGCGTCCAGGCTTCCGGACCGAACTGGCTGCCGTACAGGCCCTTGGACTGCTCGGCCATGCGCTGCTGGATTTCCATGAAGGCCTGGATGTTCTTCTCCAGGTAGGAACCCATGATGCCCTGCATCGCGTGGCCATAGAAGCGGATGATCTGCGACAGCATGTTCGACGAGAACATGGGCATGCCGCCGCTCTCTTCTTCCAGGATGATCTGCAGCAGGATGCTGCGGGTCAGGTCTTCGGAGCTCTTGGCGTCGACGACCTGGAATTCCTCGTTGGCCAGGACCAGTTGCTTGACATCGGCCAAGGTGATGTAGGTGCTGGTCCGGGTGTCGTACAGACGACGGTTGGGATATTTTTTAATCAGGCGCAGGCTGGCGCCGGTTTGTGCTTGCGTCATGGTTGTCCCCGGATCGGGCGATCTCTCAGGCTTTGGATAGGGTCAAGTGTAATGCCGGGCGGCCCTCTCCCCGAAGCCGCCCGGCGCCAGGGCCGCCAGCCGGCGGCCCCACATGCGTCAGCCCATGTGCAGGCCGCCGTTGAGCGAGAAGTCCGCGCCCGTCGAAAAGCCGGATTCATCCGACGCCAGCCACGCCGTGATCGACGCGATTTCCTCCGGCGTGCCCAGGCGGCGCACCGGGATGGTGGCGACGATCTTCTCCAGCACGTCGGGACGGATCGCGCGGACCATGTCCGTGCCGATATAGCCCGGCGAGATCGTATTGACCGTCACGCCCTTGCTGGCGACTTCCTGCGCCAGCGCCATCGTGAAGCCGTGGATGCCGGCCTTGGCGGTGGAGTAGTTGGTCTGGCCGAACTGGCCCTTCTGGCCGTTCACCGAGCTGATGTTGATGACGCGGCCCCACTGCTTCTCGACCATGCCGTCGATGACCTGCTTGGTCACGTTGAACAGGCTGTTGAGGTTGGTGTCGATCACCGTGCGCCAGTCATCGGCGCTCATCTTGCGGAACAGGCCGTCGCGGGTGATGCCCGCGTTGTTGACCAGCACGTCCACCTGGCCGAGTTCGGCCGTGATCTTCTCGAAGGCCTTCACGGTGGAGTCCCAATCGGAGACGTTGCCCACCGAGGCATGGAACGTATAGCCTTGCGCGGCCTGTTCGTCCAGCCATTGCTGATAATTCCGGCTGGGGCCGCAACCCGCCACGACGCGAAAGCCTTCCTTGGCCAAGCGCTGGCAAATAGAGGTGCCGATTCCGCCCATCCCGCCTGTTACGTAAGCCAGTTTCCCGCTCATACTTCCTCCTGTGTGCGACGGACGATTCGTTTGATTGACTGCTTGCTCTTATGCTCCGGACCAGCCGCGGACGCGGCCTCAGGCGGCCCGGACCTTCACGTACCTGCCAGGCGCCGGCTCGATCGGCCGATGGCTGGCATTGCCTAATTTGACGCGCGCCTTGACCTGCTTGCCCGAATGGCCGGCCAGCCAGGCGCTCCAGTCCGGCCACCAGCTGCCCGGCTGTTCGGTGGTCTGCGCCAGCCAGGCGTTGGGATCGCCGGGCAAGGGATTGCCCGGCCCGCCATCGCGCTCCATGACCCAGTAGCTGCGACGCTTCTTCGCGGGCGGATTGACCACGCCGGCGATGTGCCCCGACGCGCCCAGCACGAAGCGCTGCGGCCCGCGCAGCACTTGCGTGGACGCGTAGGCCGCCACCCAGGGCACGATATGGTCTTCTCGCGAGCCGAATATGTACGACGGCATCTCCAGCCGCGTCAGGTCCAGCGGCAGGCCCGCGGCCTGCGCCCGGCCCGGCACCTTCAGGTTGTTTTCCAGGTAGGTGTTGCGGAAGTACCAGGAAAAGAACGGCCCGGGCAGGTTGGTGCTGTCGCCGTTCCAGAAGAGCAGGTCGAACGCCGGCGGCTTCTGGCCCTTGAGATAGTTGCCCACCACGTAGTTCCACACCAGCTCGTTGGGCCGCAGGAACGAGAACGTGGTGGCCAGGTCGCGGCCCGGCATCAGCCCGCCGCTGCCGAACTGGTGGTCGCGCAGCAGCGCGTGCGCCTCGTCGACGAAGACCTTGAGCACGCCGGTATCGTGGAAGTCGAGCAGCGTGGTCAGCAGCGTCAGCGAAGCGACCGGATGCTCGCCGCGCGCCTCGGCCAGGGCCAGCGCGGAGGCCAACATGGTGCCGCCCACGCAGAAGCCCAGCGCGTTGACCTTGGGCTGCCTGGTGATGTCGCTGGCCACGCGCAGCGCCTGCAGCACCGCGTCGTCCAGGTAGTCGGACCAGGTGGCGCGATCGATGCCGTCGGTATCGCTGGACACCGGATTGCGCCAGGAAACCAGGAATACCGTATAGCCCTGCTCCACCGCATGCCGGACGAAGGAATTCTCGGGCTGCAGGTCCAGGATGTAGAACTTGTTGATGTTCGGCGGCACGATGACCAGCGGGCGCTCGTGCACGGTCGCGGTCAGGGGGGCGTACTGGATCAGCTGGATCAGCCGGTTCTCGAACACCACCTCGCCCGGCGTCACGGCCACGTTGCGGCCGATCTCGAACTGCGATTCGTCGGTCTGGGTGATGCGCCCTTTCTTGACGTCGCCCAGCAGGTTGGCCACGCCTTCGGTCAGCGCGCGGCCGGCGCTTTCGACGATGGACTGCTGCGCGTCGGGATTGAGCGCCAGGAAGTTGGACGGCGACAGCGCGTCCACCCATTGCATGACGGAAAAGCGCAGGCGCTCGCGCAGCGGCTCACTGACCTGCGCCGCATCGACCAGGCGCGACATGGCGCGGGCCGACAGCAGGTAGGCGTGCGCCATCAGCAGGTGCGAGCCTTGGGCGGCCCAGGCCGCGCCCGCGAAGCGCCGATCCGACGGCGGCGGCAACGCGCCTTGCCGGGCGTCATCGCACAGGCGCTGCCATTCGCGGGAAAACTCGGCCTGAATGTCGGCCAGAATGTCCGGTGCCACGCTCACCGGAATGGGTCCTGCGGAGAGATTGGCGTTCACTTCGACACCTTGTTATCGACACTGCGCGATTGATGTTGCATGCGGGGTCCGGGACTGTCAATGCGGGTATACAAGGAGAGGCCCGCCAGGGTAGCAGCGGCCCGCCAGCCGCGCTTTGCGCTACATTAGACTTGGCCTAGGACAACCAGGCCAGCAGCGCCATCCGCCCGGTGATCCCATCGCGCCGGTACGAAAAGAAGCGCCCGCCATCCGCCACCGTGCACAGGCGGCTCAGCGTCACGTCCTCGACGCCCGCGCGCCGCAGGCGGAACTCGGCCAGTCCGGGCAGGTCGGCCAGCCATTTGCCGGGCAGGCCCGGCCGGGAGCGGAAATAGGATTCCGTGGCCGGATCGTCGGCAGTGAAGGCATCCAGCACGTCCCGGCCCACCTCGAAGGCGTCCGGGCCGATGCCTGGGCCGACCCAGGCGCGCCAGCCGCCGGCATCCGGCGCCTTGGCCCGCATGGCCGCCAGGGTGCTCTCCAGCACGCCTCCGGACAGCCCGCGCCAGCCGGCATGGGCCGCGCCCAGCACGCGGCCGGCGCCATCGGCGATCACCACCGGCAGGCAGTCGGCCACCATCACGGCCAGCACCCGGCCCGGCCGCGCCGTGACGCTGGCGTCGGCGGCCGGCTCTTCCGGCGTGGCGGGATCGTCGGCGTCGACGACATCGGCGCCGTGTACCTGGCGCAGCCACAGCGGCTCGGCCGGCAGCGCGGCGCGCAGGCGCCGGCGGTTCTCGGCCACGGTGTCGGGATTGTCCTCGGCGCGGCGGCCGAGATTGAAGGTGTCGTGCGGCGCCACGCCGACACCGCCGGCGCGCGTGGTGCAGAAATACTCGACGCCGGCCCACTGCTGGCCGGTCACCACGGGCAATCCTTGAATCACGCGTTCCATACGATGTTTTCCTGAACCTGCGCCATGTCGGCCGGCACGGCGGCGCTGAACTGGACCTCGCCCCGGCCGCCGGGGTCCTCGAAATGCAGCGCGCGGGCATGCAGCATCTGCCGCCCCGCGCCCGCGACGGTCTTGCCGCCGTACAGCACGTCAGCCAGCAACGGATGGCCCAGGCTGGCCATGTGCACGCGGATCTGGTGCGTGCGGCCGGTTTCCAGGCGGCAGACCACCTCGCACACCCGGCCGCCGGGATCGACCTCGCCGCGGCGCAATGGAAAGTAATGCGTGACGGCGGGCTTGGGCGCCACCGGCCGTTCCACGCTCATGCGCACCGGCACCCGGGCATCGCGGCCGATGGGGCGATCGACCCTGCCGGCCGCCCCCAGCCAGCCATGCGCCAGGGCGATGTATTCGCGCCCCATGCTGCGGGCCTGCAACTGCCGCACCAGATGGGTCTGGGCGGTTTCATTGCGGGCCACGACCATCAGCCCGGACGTGTCCTTGTCCAGCCGGTGCACGATGCCGGCGCGGGCCACCTGGGCCAGCTCGGGATAGCGGTGCAGCAGGCCATTGAGCAGGGTGCCGCTCCAGTTGCCGGCCCCGGGATGCGTCACCAGCCCGGCGGGCTTGTTGACCACGATCCAGTCCGGGCTGGCGTCCACCACCTCGAAATCCACGGGTTCGGGCGCGAAAGCCTGCGTTTCAGGCGCGGGCTGCGTCCAGACGGTCAGTTCGTCGTCGGGGCCGACCACTTGCCGGACCTTGGCCGGGCCGCCGTTGACCAACACCTTGCCGGCCTCGATCCAGCCTTGCAGGCGGCTGCGGGAATGCTCGGGCATGAGGCCCGCCAGCACCTTGTCCAGGCGGTCGGCCCGGGTGCCCGGCGGGACGGTAAGCAATTGCGGCGCGCCAGCGACCGCCTGGGGGGATGAACCCGGGGCGAAATTCGGACCGGAATTCGGACCGGAATCGGAACCACCCTCGAGGCCATCGCCCTCGGAATCCTCGTCAAAATCGGGATCTGCGCTGACGGCTGTATCAGACATGGAGACAAATCATATAATCAGCCTGCCATGCTAACACCAAGGATACGATTCTCGTGATTCACCGTTCCGCAGCTCCCTCGATTCCCGCCTCCCGTAGCGGGCCGGTCTTGCGCGCGGTCGTCGCGCTATTCGCCGTGCTGGCCATCGCCGGCTGCGGTTCGACCAGCAGCAAATACGACAAGACCGCCAACTGGAGCGCCGAGCAGCTGTATGCCGACGCCAAAGCCGAGATCTCCTCCGGCGGCTGGAAGGAAGCGCGCGAGCGCCTGACCGCCATTGAAAGCCGCTACCCGTTCGGCGTCTATGCCCAGCAGGCGCTGCTCGAACTGGCCTACGTCAACTGGAAGGACGGCGAAAACGAGCAGGCCCTGGCCGCCATCGACCGCTTCCAGCAGCTCTACCCCAACCATCCCGGCACCGACTACGCGCTGTACCTGAAGGGCCTGATCAGCTTCACGCCGCAAAGCGCGTTCATGAGCAACATCACCGGGCAGGATCCGGCCGAGCGCGACCCCAAGGGCCTGCGCGCGTCCTACGACGCCTTCAACGAGCTGATCAAGCGCTATCCCGACAGCAAGTACGCGCGCGATGCCGAGCTGCGCGTGAACTGGCTGGTCAACACCATCGCCATGAACGAAGTCTACGTGGCCCGCTACTACTACGAACGCGGCGCCTACGTGGCGGCGGCCAATCGGGCCCAGACCGTGATCACCGACTTCGAGGGCGCGCCCGCCACCGAAGAGGCGCTCTACCTGATGATCCAGTCCTACGACAAGCTCGGCATGACCGACCTGAAGAACGACGCCCAACGCGTGTATGACAAGAACTTCCCCAACAGCGACTTCAAGTCCAAGGGACTGAAGGCCGACAAGAGCTGGTGGAACCCGTTCTGACCACTTTCGCGCATGGGTAGGAAAATCCCCTCGGACGAGGGGATTTTTTTTTTCCTGCCGTCGCCGTGGATGACGGACACCCGCAGGGCGCCGGTCAGCCGCCCTCGCCCTTGCGCCGGTAGAACGCCAGCGCCTCGTCCAGCTCGCGGGTGCGGGCGAACGGCGGCAGGCCGCGCCAGAGACGCTTGCCATAGGGCTTTTCGACCAGGCGGCCGTCGCCCACCATCAGCACGCCCCAATCGGATTCCGTGCGGATCAGGCGTCCCGCGCCCTGCTTGAGCGAGATCGCGGCCTCGGGCAGTTGATATTCCGAGAAGGGATTGCCGCCTTGCGCGCGACAGGCGCGCAGCCGCGCTTCGATCACCGGATCGTCGGGCGGCGCGAAGGGCAGCTTGTCGATGGCCACCAGCGTCAGCACGTCGCCGGGCAGGTCGATCCCTTCCCAGAAACTGGCGCTGCCCACCAGCACCGGATGCGGCAGCTTGCAGAAGCGTTCGAGCAGGTCGCGGCGCGTGGCGTCGCCCTGCTTGAGCAGCGGCCATTCATGGCCGGCGTCGTCGAAGGCGTCGGCCAGCAGGCTGGCCACCTTGTCCACCGCGCGCAGCGTCGTGCACAGCACCAGCGTGCCGCCGGGACTGGCTTCCAGCAAGGGCAGCAGCGTCTGCACGAAGCGCTCCAGGAACTGCGGCGACTGCGGCTCGGGCATGCCGCGCGGCACGAACAGCAGCGCCTGCTCGGGATAGTCGAACGGCGACTCCCATTTGCCCGTGCGCGCCTTGTCCAGGCCAAGCTGCCCGGTGAAATGCTCGAACTCGCCATTCACCGACAGCGTGGCCGAGGTCATGATCCAGGCCTGGCCGGGCTTGCGGAACTTCGAGAAGGCCTGGGCCACCGACAGAGGCGCGGAGTGCAGGCGCACGTGGTGCAGCCCGTGCTCGACCCAGCGCACGGCCGGGCCGGTCCATTGCATGGCCGCCGCCGCGCCCTCGAGCAGCGCCACGGGCGTGGGCAGGCCGTCGCCCGCCGCCGTCTCGGCAGACTGATCGTCGCGGCCCCAGCCGTCTTCATCGGCCTGCGAGCCGGCGCGCGCCGGCGTGGCCCAGCGCTTCAGGCGCGCGGAGATCTCGGCGCCGTTGCGCGCCGCCGCCATCAGGTCGGGATGTTTTTCCGCGACCGCGCCCAGCGCGTTGGTGGCCGAGTCCACGGCCTCGCGCAGCACCGCCAGCGCCTGGTCGAATTCCTCGGCGTCGGGCATCGCCTCGAAGGTCGCCTTGCGGCCCGGCAGCTTGTCCAGCGGCGCACAGACCAGCCGCAGCTCGCGCGCGGCGGTTTCCAGGTGGCGGCTGACGTCGCTCCAGCGCGTGGCTTCGCGCGCATAGGCCAGGCCCGCCGCTTCCAGCGCGCGGCCGAAATCCAGCAGCTGGTGCGTGGACACGCTGCTGCCCAGGAAGCGCGTGGCCGTGTCGGGCAGCTGGTGCGCTTCGTCGAAGATCACCGTGTCGGCCTCGGGCAGCAGGTCGGTCACGCCCTCTTCGCGCAGCACCAGGTCGGCCATGAAGAGCGCGTGGTTGACCACCACCACGTCGGCTTCCTGCGCCTGGCGCCGCGCCTTGACCACGAAACAGTCGCGGATGCGCGGGCATTCCTGGCCCAGGCAGTTTTCGCGCGTGGAGGTCACGCGCTGCCAGATCTCGGCGTCTTCGGGTATCTGCGCCAGGTCGCCCCGGTCGCCGGTCTTGGAGATGCCGGCGAACACCTGGATCTGGCGCAGCTGTGCGATCTCGGAACGCGATTTCAGGGCGCGCTCGTCGCCCTGCATGCGGTCCAGGTGATAGTGGCAGATGTAGTTGCCGCGCCCCTTGAGCAGCGCGGCCGTCACGGGCGCGGCCAGCGCCGCGCGCACGCGCGGCAGGTCGCGCGAATACAACTGGTCCTGCAGCGTGCGGGTGCCCGTGGAAATCAGCACCTTGCCGCCCTGGATGAAGGCGGGTACAAGGTAGGCCCAGGTCTTGCCGATGCCGGTGCCGGCCTCGGCGACGAGCGTGGCGCGGTCCTGGATGGCCTGGCCGATGGCCTGCGCCAGCTCGATCTGCGCGGGGCGCGGCTTGTAGCCGGGCATGGCCGAGGCCAGCGGCCCGTCCTCGGCGAAGAATTCGGATATGTCCAGGTCCAGCATCGATGCAGCCTAGCGCTGGCCGCGACCGCGTCCGGACCGGCGCCGGTCGGCGGTTCTGGCGCAAAACGCGTGTGTGGGGAAAGGACCAGATGATACCTGGAGCCGCACCGCTTTTCCGGCCCAATCCGCCATTCATAGGGACGGATTGGTCCACCTTGCCACGTTCTGTAACAGTGGCTTGTGGCACAATCCGCCCCTTGTTTTTCCTTTTTGTCGTCGTATCGAGATGTCTGAAACTTCCGTTATCACGAACGTCGCCGCCGGCGTCGACAACGCCCGCATCGTCGCTTTGCTCGCCACCGAGCTCGGCGTGCGCGCCAACCAAATCGCAGCCGCGGTCGAGCTGCTGGACGACGGCGCCACGGTGCCCTTCATCGCCCGCTACCGCAAGGAAGCCACCGGCGGCCTGGACGACACGGTGCTGCGCAACCTGGAAGTCCGCCTGGGCTATCTGCGCGAGCTCGAAGAGCGTCGCGGCGCCATCCTGGAATCCATCTCGCAGCAGGGCAAGCTGACGCCCGAGCTGCAGCAGGAAATCGCCGCCGCCGACACCAAGCAGCGCCTGGAAGACCTGTACGCGCCCTACAAGCCCAAGCGCCGCACGCGCGCCCAGATCGCCCGTGAAGCGGGCCTGGAGCCGCTGGCCGACGCCATCCTGGCCGACGCCGGATGCGATCCGGCCGCGCTGGCCGCGCAGTACCTGAATCCCGAAGCCTCGATCAACGACGCCAAGGCCGCGCTGGACGGCGCGCGCGACATCCTGGCCGAGCGCTACGCCGAGAACGCCGACCTGCTGGCCGACATGCGCGAGCACCTGTGGTCCACCGGCCTGCTGTACTCGAAGATGGTGGATGGCAAGGAAACCGAAGGCGCCAACTTCCGCGACTGGTTCGACTTCAACGAGCCGCTGCGCACCCTGCCCTCGCACCGCATCCTGGCGCTGCTGCGCGGCCGTCAGCAAGGCGTGCTGGAGCTGCGCCTGGGCCTGGAAGCCGAACTCGAGGCGCAGACGCCGCATCCCTGCGTGGCGCGCATCGCCGACTTCCTCAAGCTGGGCCGCGGCCTGTTCGCGCTGGATGCCACGCCGCGCGGCCGCTGGCTGGGCGAGGTGTGCCGCTGGACCTGGCGCGTCAAGTTGCTGACGGCCTTTGAAAGCGAGCTGATCGGCCGCCTGCGCGACAGCGGCGAAACCGAGGCCATCCGCGTGTTCGCGGCCAACCTGAAAGACCTGCTGCTGGCCGCGCCGGCCGGCCCCAAGGCCGTGCTGGGCCTGGATCCTGGCATCCGCACCGGCTGCAAGGTCGCCGTGATCGACCAGACCGGCAAGGTCGTCGACACCACCACCGTCTATCCCTTCGAGCCGCGCCGCGACCGCGAAGGCACCATCAACACGCTGGCCGCGCTGGTCGCGCGCCACAAGGTCGACCTGATCGCCATTGGCAACGGCACCGCCTCGCGCGAAAGCGAGAAGCTGGTGGGCGACATGATGGAGCGCTTCCCCGACCTGAAGGTCACGCGCGTGGTGGTCTCCGAGGCCGGAGCCTCGGTCTACTCCGCGTCGGAACTGGCCGCGCTGGAATTCCCCGACCTGGACGTGACGCTGCGCGGCGCCGTGTCGATCGCGCGCCGCCTGCAGGATCCGCTGGCCGAGCTGGTCAAGATCGATCCCAAGGCCATCGGCGTGGGTCAGTACCAGCACGACGTGAACCAGCGCGAGCTGGCGCGCTCGCTGGACGCCGTGGTCGAGGATTGCGTGAACGCCGTGGGCGTGGACGTGAACACCGCCTCGGCCGCCCTGCTGGCGCGCGTGTCGGGCCTGAACTCGCTTCTGGCCAAGAACATCGTGGCCTGGCGCGACGAGAACGGCGCCTTCGCCACCCGCGGCATGCTGCTCAAGGTGCCACGCTTCGGCGACAAGGCCTTCGAGCAGGCCGCCGGCTTCCTGCGCATCCCCAACGGCGACAATCCGCTGGACGCGTCCTCGGTGCACCCGGAAGCCTATCCGGTGGTCGAACGCATCGTCGCCAAGATCAAGGCCGAGGTGAAGCAGATCATCGGCCAGCGCGAGGCGCTCAAGGGCGTATCGCCGTCGGACTTCACCGACGAGCGCTTCGGCCTGCCGACCGTGCGCGACATCTTCGCCGAACTGGAAAAGCCCGGCCGCGACCCGCGCCCCGAGTTCAAGACCGCCCAGTTCAAGGAAGGCGTGGAAACGCTGAACGACCTGTATCCCGGCATGGTGCTCGAAGGCGTGGTCACCAACGTGGCGAACTTCGGCGCGTTCGTGGACATCGGCGTGCACCAGGACGGCCTGGTCCACATCTCGGCGCTGGCCGAGAAATTCGTCAAGGATCCGCGCGACGTGGTGCGCGTGGGCCAGACCGTGAGCGTGAAGGTGCTGGAAGTGGACGTGGCGCGCAAGCGCGTGGCCCTGACCATGCGCCTGAACGACACGGCCGCGCCGGCCCGGCGCTCGGGCGACGCTGCCCCCAAGGGCGGCGACCGTCCGGCCCGCCGTGGCCAGGGCGACGGTGGCCGTGGCGGCAATGGCGGCGGCGGTGGTGGCGGCATGATGAACAGCGCGATGGCGGATGCGTTCGCCAAGCTCAAGCGCTAGCCGCAACGGCGGCTTGCCAAGAAAAAACCGGCGCCTCGTGCGCCGGTTTTTTTGTCGACAAACGAGACTGGGAACCACGACTAGGACTTACCCCTAGCCTCCCGTTTTTCTTGCGATCCCTCAATCCAAAAGCAATAAAAATAAGGGAAAATATCGAATTGTGTCCAAATAATAAAAAGCGGTAGCGCCGGGGGCGACAGGGCGCGGACACATCCCATGATCAGGCGAGCGACGGCGCACACGCCTATCGGACAGAAGCACAAGAAGAAAAGCGCGCCGCCCCTGAGAAAGCCCGGAGATCCGTCTGTCATGCGCACTACCATTACGCTTGCCGCCAACGAAACGGCAACCATTACCGAAAAAGAAGCCAGTCTCAGCGGTATCTACAACGAAATCACATTGGGCCAGTACACGCGGCTGATCGTGGACGGCGCCGAAGTCACCTTCAAGCACATCACGCTGGAACGCCTGGGCACGCGCGTGATCGAGCTGGTCAACGGCGCCCAGCTGCACGTCGGCGCGCTGGGCTTCGCCAGCATGGGCGCCAGCATCGTCTATCGCATCGGCGCCGGCTGCGCGCTGACCTTCGACGCCAGCCAATGGGACCCGGAGGTCGTGGCCAACACCACCTTCGATTTCGCCAGCCAGGGCAGCGGCTCGTTGAAGTACTTCCCCTTCATCAATCCGGAATGGCTCGACTGTCCCAACGTCACCGGCTATTCCGAAGGCGACCTGCTCGAAATCGCCGGCCAGGGCAGCGCGCAGCGCTTCCAGGTGCGCGACGGCCGCATCGTCGCCAACCGGCCGCGCTGACACCGCTGCAAGGCGGGTGACACGCCCCTCTCGCCCGAGAGGCGGTCCGTGCACGCCCGCCGGCCCGCGCCGCCGCAAACGCGGCCCGGGCTTGGACCGCTACGGCGCAAACGCCGGCGACACGCCATTCTTGGCCACGAGCGGTATCCGCATGCGCGCCTTCTCTGCATGCTCTCTCTCGCCTGTCCGCCCTCCCTCTCCTGCCCGCTCTTCCTTCCCGGTAGCGTCAACGCCAGCACACCCTCGATTCCGTCGGCCGACCTCGACTGCGTGACAAGGGCACGTCCAATCTCTGAAAGCCGGCGCGTCACTCATATTTTCTCCAATTCTTGATAGAAGAAATTTGATTGAGAAATAGAAGAACTGCGTTTTCGCACCATGCACGTTTCCGCCCGTCCGAAAACGCCTACAACCCCTAGCTTGCAAAGTTCGACACTCGCATCGCGGGGCCCATCTGCTGGGGAGCAGCAGAATCAATCGACAAAGGACGTTCGCTATGAACAAGAGTTACGCGCTGGTCTGGAACGCTACCCAGGGGTGCTGGCAGGTCGCCAGCGAACTGACACGCCGCCGTGGCAAGGCGGGACGCGGCCGCGTGCTGATGACGGCAGGCGCCTCGCTGATCGGGCTCGCCTTCGCCGGACTGGCCCATGCCCTGCCGACGGGCGGAGCGGTAGTCGACGGCAAGGGCACGATCCAGG